>PUON01000022.1 GCA_003552125.1 Dehalococcoidia bacterium
CGGCCTGAGGGTAGTTCGCTCTCCACTCATTCAGGGCATCCTCGTCGATCATGGCGGCCATGGGGCAGGACGCTTCAGTTGCAGCGAGCAGGACAGTTGCTTCTGGGTTGAGGATGGATGCCGTCTCCGCCATGAAATCGACCCCGCAGAAGACGATGGTGTCGCTCTTCAACTTGGCACAAACGAGCGCGATCTCCAGAGAATCACCGACGAAATCGGCGATGCCCTGTACCTCGGCACTCTGGTAGTTGTGTGCGACAACGACCGCACGCAGCTCCCGTTTGAGCCGGGAGACCTCCTCTCTCAGGTGGACCAGCTCCGCCTCCGACCTTTGGGGGCTGCATGCATCATGTTGTGTCATCGCTGTCTCCTTGATCCGGGATGGACCATTGCTGTCCGGGGTTGCTCAGGTGGTTCCATACCCTGGTGTATTCCGGGTAGGTCAATACAGTGAAACTCGAAGAGCGTCGAGACGTACAACTGACAGCTCTGTGCTGACACGCTGTGCCCTGTATCACGCATGAAGCCGCTCTCTGCTGATTGTGTCGCCCATTATGCCATGATCGCGCACAGTTCTGCATTTGCTGCTGATGATCGTTCCCTCCGGCACAGTGAGGCCACAGCTGGTTTGTGCCATTGTTCACGAATACTGCTGGTGCGACCCCGTGATGGTACCAGGCCTTCTTATTGCACCATGTCTGGGCCGGAGTGGGGATACACAGATCTGCGTACCCCGCGCGTTGTATCCTGCAATCTCGTGTTGCCACGGGCAAAGTCACCGGATGCAAGAAGAGTTTCGTAGAATCGGTTCCCGGTGTCCCCTGGCAATCCGGGATGCTGTCGGTGCAACTCAGGGCCCTCAACACGTAACACCGATGGTCCCGTGCTATTATGCTCACGCACGACTGCCGCTCATGAGGGAGACAATGGTGAGAGCTACGCAGGGCAGGATAGGACGCGTGTTTGTACTGAGGCTGGAGGACGGCGATGTGGTGCCGGATTGTATCGAACGATTTGCCGCGGAACAGCGCATCCGCGCGGGACAGGTCGTTCTACTGGGCGGCTTCGGACAGGGCGAGGTGGTGGCGGGGCCGCGTACATCGAACAGATCGCCGGTGGAGCCGCTGCTATTACCCATCGACGGCGTGCATGAAACCCTTGGCGTGGGGCTGATTGTACCGGACGATGCAGGAGCGCCTCGGCTGCACGTGCACGGCGCACTTGGACGGGCCGGAAACACGCTTACCGGGTGTCTGCGACGCGGGGTCGAGACGTGGCTCGTAGCCGAGGCCGTCATTACCGAGATCCTGACCGATACTGCCAGGCGTCATCCCGACCCCGAGAGCGGAATCATGCTTCTGAAGGTGTAGATCACCGTGATTCATTCGGAGAACGTTCGCAGTGTGCGAGGCTGCGAACTCATCGTGCACCCGAATGCAGATGCCGCGCGGTTGATTTCCGTCATCAGGACGTCATGGCTCACATACTCACGAGGTTGCGGCCAAGCATGGGACAGGACTTGAACGACTGCACGTCGGCCAGGTGTGCTTCGTACGAGTGATGCCGAGGCCTTCGGGCTGTACCATGAATGTCCCTTGGATTTCAGGAGACTGGGGCACCCTGCAGGAGACTGTAAGGATAGGAATGGTTCTAGACGGTCAAGGCGGGTTGCACCATCAGATTAGCCCATCCATGCCCGACTCGCTTCGATTCGTTCAGCAGTCGCCCGATCGAAATCGCAGTGAGTGGCGAAACCACGAGCGCGCCGGGAAAGACTGCTGCGGCTTCCGTGAGTATCCTGTGTATCGCGTATCGCGATGAGGTGTGGGTGAGCACCAGACCTCCTACTTCGGATTCCAGGGCCAGCGTGGCTGCCTCAGCGGCCGTGCTGTGGTGACGGCTGATGGCTCTGCTGGAGTGGTGCCGCAGATAGGTGGCTTCATGGATCAGAAGGTCGGCTCCCTTGGCAGCATCGATGACGGTCTGAGCAGGTCGAGTGTCTCCGCTGATTACCAGCCGCCTGTTGTGGGCGGATTCATGCAACTTCCAGCCGAACGAGGTAATGCGGTGGACAGTATCGACCGGCTCCGTCTCTACGTCCTGGATTCGTATCGACTCGCCCACAGCCACCGCATGCAGGCTCTTCAGGGCGGCAGGGCATGTCGCGCGCAGTAGCAACTGTGCGGATCGGCCAGGTTCGGGTCCCAGAACAGGGAGAGGAGTGGCTGATCTGGCGTTAATGAGGTCTCGTAGACCCGCGAAATGGTCCAGATGCCAGTGAGTCAGCAGAACGGCATCGAGCATATCCGGAACCACTCCGGCTCGGCGAAGCTGCCGCAGTGCGCCGATGCCGGCATCAACCATGATCTTCGTCTCGCCCACCTCGATGAGACAGGCAGAAGTGCAGGGGAACGGAGAGAGCGTGGCACAGGCAGTACCCAGAAAGGTAACGCGGAAATCGCTATTCAAGTGTGTCTTCGGTTCGGTCACGGTTGTGAGAGGAACGGCTCATGGGTTCTGTCGTGCCGACTCTTCATCCCGGAGTCGTTCCCATTTGCCAATATTATCATGGATGACATCAAAAACCATTGTCGACTCCGAGCCTGATGTCTGCGCCACGCTGCGTTCCCCTGCTGCCTCTTTCCATGTCCGCCGCCTCAGCAGTTGCATTGTGAGGAGCTTGTGTCTACTGCGTGCGTTGCACTCGGAAATGGCCCCGTCTGATTTGCCGTGTCCACAATCCTTAGAGACGTGCCGGTTATCATCAGACATCCGGGTTACCGTATACTCTGTGCCTGTGCGACGTACGATGCTGTGTTCTTCACAGCAACTGGTCGTGAACGCGTTGCCCTATACACAGGATTCGGCAACGTGAGAATAGAGGAGGAACGAATGTACAAGAAGCTGCTGGTGCCCCTCGATACCTCGGGAGAGGCTGAGTGTGTCCTCCCCCTTGTGAAAGAGACCGTTGAAGTGTACGGAATACCCGAAGTGGTGCTCCTTTCTGTAATTGGGTCAACGACCGAGCCCTATACCCTGTATTTAGACGCTGAGGGCGCGAAGGAAGCGCTTGAGAGCGTCGCGAAGAATGCGTTTCAGTACCTTGAGAAAACGAAGGAGTCGCTCGACTTGAAGGAAGCGGATGTGACTCCGTCTGTGTGGTTCGGCCATCCCGCGGACGCCATACTGGACTTCACCTCCTCGAACGATATCGATCTGATCATCATGAGCACGCACGGGCGGTCCGGCGTTTCCAAGTGGCTCATCGGCAGTGTGGCCGAGAAGGTGCTGAAGAGCTCTACTGTTCCCGTGCTGCTGGTCCCTGCAGTGGCGTGCAGGCCTGCAAAGTGAGATCTTACCTGCCACCCATTGTTGTGGGCCGGTGCGATAAGGCGGCCCCGGGGTGTGCACATCCGGGGCCTTTCTTGCCAAAGCTGCTACCTGAGATACGTCCTTACTGGTTAAGTCATCGTCCGGGTCGACGGAAACTGAGTTCATGGCTCAGCTGCAGGTAGTTGAGGATGTCAGCCCGGTTGACCACCCCGGTACAGCGGTTGTTATCGACTACCAGCACCTGGTTGATATCGTGTTTCGTGATGAGCGTCATTGCCGTGTTGAGGTCGTCCTTTGACGACACACTATAGAGTGGTTCTCGCGTCATTATCTCTCGAACCGGCGTCTGCGACCATTTTTCCTGGGGTACCTCACGGACGTCAGTGATGGTGACTATCCCGAGGACTCTGTCGTCGCTGCAGACCGGTACCGCCCTGCGTTGCTCCCTGCGGAACACTTCGTTCACCAGTTCTGCGATATTGGTATCCGGGCCTATACTCTCGGGCCGTGTGCGAACTGCCTCAGTGACACGCACGCCCCTGAGTTGCTCGCGCATGGTGAGCTGTTGCCTGCTGGCCTCGGCCGAACTGCTGAGGAACCACCCGATGAGCGCGAGCCACAGACCTCCCAGGTTGCCTGCGAGCACCTGGAGCAGCCCGAATGCGATGAGGGCCCAGCCCAGCACCTGCCCGACAGTTGCCGCGATGTTCGTCGCCCGGATGAGGCTGCCGGTCCTACTCCAGAGGATGGAGCGAAGAACACGTCCGCCATCGAGCGGATATCCCGGCAACAGGTTGAACACTGCGAGTACACCATTGATTAGCGCGAGATATCCGATAGTCGCGGCCAGAGGGCTTTGCCTGTCCTCGACTAACTGGAGCAACCCCCAGAAGACACCGGCGAGAATAAGACTGGCAAGCGGCCCGACGATGGCCATCGAAAACTCCACCTTTGGCTCCTCCGGCTCCTCCTCGAGGTTGCTCACACCTCCCAGCAGGAACAGGGTAATGCCGGTAACGGACATGCCTCGGGCTTTCGCCACAAGGGAGTGGGCGAGCTCATGTATCAGAACCGAAACGAACAGCAGAAGCGCCGCCAGGATGCCTGTAATCCAGTACGTGGCCTGTTCCCACTCCGGGTACATCTGAGGGAAGAGTCCCGCGGCGAGCGACGCAGTGATAAGTATGAATATGAAGATCCAACTGTAATGCAGGCCAATATCGATACCCGCGATCCTCATCAGTCTCAGTGAGTGCTTCATTTAGAGCTCATCTCCTTCGTTCCCTCATGAGGGCACTGTTGCCTGTAGCCGCTCATGAGCCGGGTTCTCTACTGCGATACTATCAAAACGAAGAGATGTTGGCGAAAGACTGGGTTAATACCGCGGGCATCGAAGCGTTCTGGATTGGGTTCGGCGTAAGTGTTCGGCCTGCCTTCACTTTGGATGGATTGGAAGCTGGCGATGACCAGGTTCACGTCGCCCCACCCAACGTGTATTCGATTTCAGCAGCTGCCTTGGCACAGTACGGCGAATGGCCCATGTGCCGTCCCGATATCGCGACCATGTGGGTCGGTCGGGCCGATTTGAAATCGGTTCCGTAATATGGATTGCGTTTGTGTTCGGCTTGGGGGTTATGGCACAGGAACTGGCGTGTGGTACCGATTATGAAGGCTGACACAGGTGGTGCAGCTTAGAGGAGCCCCACGCCCAACCACGCGGGCGACCTGCACCAGCAACGGAGCGTTAGCCGGTGCTGGCGGGCTGGTTGTATCAGCCCACCACCAAACCGGGCGTTCTGGCAGGTGCGTCCGATCAATCCTGGAACAGGTACAAGTACTCGCCGTAACCCTGCTCAACCAGGTCTTCGACAGGAATGAACCGCAGCGCTGCCGAGTTGATGCAGTAACGCCTGCCCGTCGGCTCCGGTCCGTCCTCAAAGACATGGCCAAGGTGCGAGTCGGCGTACCTGCTCCTCACCTCGACCCTGGTCATTCCGTAACTATGGTCCGTGACCTCCATGATGAAGTGGTGATCTATAGGTTGTGTATAGCTGGGCCATCCGGTGCCCGACTGATACTTGTCGGTGGAACTGAACAGTGGTTCTCCGGAGACGACGTCCACGTAAATCCCCACTCCCTTGTAGTCCCAGTATTCGTTCTGGAAGGGCATTTCGGTTCCGTCCCGCTGTGTGACCTGGAACTGCATGTGCGTCAGCGCCTCCCGAAGCTCTTCTTCCGACGGCTTCTCGAACGCACTGTACTTGTTCACCGGATCCGCCCAGTTATCCTGCAGAAACGCTTCTCTGCCGGAGGCACGCTTATAGGAATCGTACGAGTACGGATTCTTCAGGTAGTAATCCTGGTGGTACTCCTCCGCCAAGTAGAATGACGTGTACGGCAGGATCTCGGTTACTATTGGCCTGTCGAACCTGCCTGAGTCATCAAGTTCCTGTCTGGACTGCTCGGCGAGCACCTTCTGCGTCTCGTCATGATAGAAGATGACGGTCTTGTAGTGGTGGCCCCGGTCGGCAAACTGGCCGCCACCATCAGTTGGGTCGATCTGCCGCCAGAAGACGTCGAGCAATTGCTCGTAGGTAACCTTCATCGGGTCATACGTGATCTGAACCGCTTCGTAGTGGCCGGTACCTCCCGAAATGACCTGCATGTATGAGGGGTTCTCTACGTGTCCTCCCGAGAAGCCTACGACTACTGATTCAATGCCGTCGGTCAGCCTGTCATAAGGAGGCTGCATACACCAGAAGCACCCACCCGCGAACGTGGCCAGTGCCAGGCCTTCCGGAACTGTGTCATCAGCCTTGACGAGTGTGTCCCCTTGGGTTGATGTGCACGCGGGAATTAGCAGTACGCCAGTCACGAGTACGGCGAGAATCAGTGCTCGTGTATATGTAGTTGCCTTGAATGGACATTTCATACAGGCCAGTCTAGCGCGGTTTTCTCCACGGACATAATCACGTTGAATTCTGGGGACACCTCAATCAATTCCCGCTGGTGCTGCATCCTGCAGCATGGTTTCTATTTGTACTGACTATAAGTCCAGGGAAACTCAGGTTCATGATTCTGGTCAGGTCCCACTCAATTGGTGTAGGCTGCATGCTGATTCGGGTGGAAGGATGGGAAGGTGGTAAGAGTCCCCGACGCATGGGACATACTATGGGGACCGGCATTTCCGGAACGTCTGCGAATTCAGCTTGACTGGTGTGTGCTGTGACATCGAGGGTGGCTCAGGTCTGGAGAGTCGGGTCGAACAAAGGCAGTTGTCCCCGCAATTCGATTCCGCCTTATTTACGACATCGTGCATGTAGATGATAAGCTGCTACGGCAACGGACATTGCGGACAGCGATACCTGAGTCGTTGCATTGACAGTGATTGCAATGTCGCGCACCATGAAGCAGCCCGTGGTGGCGTTCTGTCAGTGTCTTTCGCATGAACTGGGCCGGTAAGACCCAACGGGTGCGCGAGCAGAGGGGAGGTATGTCGTTGGCAGGGGTCTGTTCATTGATATGTGACTGCAGAGGTGGCAGAGGTGGGGTTGCGTAACACCACAGGGCTATATGCGGCATGCGAACGATAGGACGTTTCATTATCCGCTGGCGATATCCCCTGCTCGTGGCTGTGGTCTTGCTTACCGTTCTGTTCAGCCTTTCTCTGCCGCACCTTGAAACGCGGGAGGACGAGGAAACCTGGTTGCGGGAGGACCACCAATCCAGAGTGAGATATGAGGACTTCAGAGACCTGTTCGGCTCTGCGGTATTCATCGTCGTTGCGTACGAGACGGCCGATCCTTTCGTCCGGGAGGAGATCGAGTACCTGGACTCACTCGGTGAACAGTTGAGGGGACTCCCACACATAACAGATGTTCGAAGTCTCACCACGGCCGAACATGTCGTAACTACTGACGCTGGTACGATAAGTCGACCTGTCCTCAGGCCTTCCGATGCGCCGCGCAACGAGGCAGAGCGTAATCAACTTGAGGCGAGAATAGCTGCGAATCCATTCGTGTATGGAGTGCTGATCTCTGGCGATTACCGGGTAATGAGTATCGTCCTCGATGTAGATGTTGCACTCGACGGAGAGACATATAGGCGAATCACTAATGAGCTGGAGTTGGTGCTGGATCGTGAGGAGTCCGCTACTGGCAGGCAGTTCTACTATGGCGGCAGGCCGGTCTACCTCTCCACGATAAACCAGATCATGCAGCGGGACATCCGGAC
>PUON01000110.1 GCA_003552125.1 Dehalococcoidia bacterium
GCACGGCCGACTACAGTGCTGATTGGGAGGCTGAGACTGTGTGGCCGGGTGATATGAGGGATTACAGCGTCCACTCGACTGATGACGAGGGTTTCTGGGTTGATTGTTTCTGTCCCGTTGATTATGGTCGCTGTGAGACGTCGGGGACATTCGAGTCCAAGAGTTATCAACAGGGAGAATGGAGCTATGACATCAGCATCGCACGCACTGAAGCCGGTGAGTTCGTGAGCGGTACCATCGTGCTGACTGCCCCTGACTCCGGTGTGATCGAGGCTGAAGTGTTGGACGTGAAGTGCGACTATGCTCACTGGGCCAGCAGGCTTCCTAACTTTGCTGCCGTGGGCACGGCCACGTATGGCACTTATACAGGGAACTTCATGTTCCTGTTGGCGGACGGTCATATGTGGATGGGATTAAGCACGGCCGACTACAGTGCTGATTGGGAGGCTGAGACTGTGTGGCCGGGTGATATGAGGGATTACAGCGTCCACTCGACTGATGACGAGGGTTTCTGGGTTGATTGTTTCTATCCCGCTCTGGACTAGGGGAGGTTACGACCAGACACCGACCTTATAGCCAGGCCCGGCTGAACCAGAGCCGCAGGGCACACGGGGGGAGGCCGCTCACAGGGCGGCCTCCTTCTCGTTTCCTCGTCATTGGGAACCCCGCTGCAATCGGGGTGTGGCAAGCTCAGCAAACCCAACAGACCGCATGAATCCGGCTACCAATCACTATCACCGGTTACCAATCACCAGTGACTGCGTAGGAACTCAACAAACGCTCTCCGGCCTCCCTGTGGTAAACTACGAGCGCAGTATGAGAAACGCTCTGAGCCTGCTGAAGACCGGCTTTCGTTTCATCAAAACGGCCTATTCGCATGCCTGGCGGCTGGCCCGACATCCCCGCGAAGGACTCAAGTCGCTCTACGGCGTCTCACTATACCGCAATGCCGGCTATCTCATGATCGGCACGGCGGTTACCTCCGCAACCGGGTTCGTTTTCTGGATCATAGCTGCCAGGTTCTATCCCGTCGAGGCAGTGGGATTGGGTTCAGCCATCATCTCAGCCATGGGGCTTTTAGCTCTGTTGTCCAACCTTGGCCTGGGAATAGGCCTGATTCGCTTTCTACCGGGCGCGGGCAGAGACGGTAACGATATGATGAATAGCTTCTTTACTGTCGGCGGATTGGCGTCGATAGCCATTGCCTTGATTTTCCTTGCCGGGCTTCATCTCTGGTCGCCGGCCCTGCTTTCAGTCCGCCAGCACCCTATCTTCTTCACAGCCTTTGTGGTTTTTGCTGGGGCGACAGCGTTACAGCCGCTCGTAAACGATGTCTTTCTGGCCAAGCTCAATACCAGGTTAATAGTTATCAAAAGCATTATTTTCGGCGCACTGAGGATTGCCTTACTTCCCGTTCTTGCCGTGTTCTTCGCCAGCGCCTTTGGCATCTTCGCCGCCAAAGGTTTGGCTGTGGCTGTTGCCCTACTGATTGCTGGGTTCTGCTTCTTGCCCAGAGTGCAAGATGGATACCGTCCCTGCCCCAAGATTGAGAGAAGGATACTCACCGATGTGGTCGGCTATGCTGGCGGTAACTACATCGGGAGACTCCTATGGCAGATCCCACCTCTCGTTCTCCCTCTTGTGGTCCTGAATCTCCTGGGCGCCGAGATGAACGCCTACTTCTATATTGGCTGGACGATTGCCATGGCACTGAAAGCCATCCCGTCCGCGATTTTCAACTCATTGTTTGCTGAAGGCTCTAACGACGAAGCGTCTATCCGGACTAATATCGCAAAGTCGCTGAAGCTCCTCTTCGTACTGTTACTGCCAGTAATCGCGCTAGTATTTATAGTTGCCGAAGGGCTGCTCCTGCTGTTCGGGCCGGAGTATGCTGACAATGCTGCGCTGCTGCTGCGCATTGTGGCAATAGCAGTCATCCCCTGGGGTATCAACTATCTTTCCATCACCCTTGAAAGGGTCAGGAAAAATATAAAAGGAATAATCACACTAACGGGAGTGGTGACTTCACTCAGTTTGGGGTTGAGCTGCTTGCTGATGCTGCAGATGGGCCTGATAGGCGTGGGACTAGGCTATGCGGCCGGGCAGACCATCGTCGCCTCGGCAGTGACCATTCATTACTGGCGCCGTTATCATCCCAGTATCAAGCCATAACGCGAAAAGACTAGTTATAGTATGCTTTGTAATCCTGATCTCCGACTTGTCGGGGCGAATAATCTAGACCTCTGGCCATTTACAGGGTCATAAAACAAGCGACCTCAGGCTAAGAGAGGATAAGCTAATGAGGGCGAACATGAGCAAACGCAAGACAATCGTAGAGGTGGTTAAGAACGGTCTCTGTACCGGCTGTGGCACCTGTGCGGGCATCTGCCCTGGGAATGCTGTTGAGATGGTGATTGATCGCAAGAAAGGGCTTTATGTTCCCTGTCTGGACAAAGAGAGGTGCACAGAGTGTGGCCTGTGCTTTGAGGTTTGCCCGGGTCATGCTGTAGATTTCAAACAGCTGAATTTGGAGATCTTTGGGAAGGGGCCCGACGATCTTTGGATCGGCAACTATCTCAGTTGCTACACCGGTTATTCTACTGACTACAGTATCCGCTATAACTCCGCCTCGGGCGGCCTGGTCACGACACTGCTGATCTATGCTCTGGAAGAAGGTATCATCGACGGTGCGCTAGTGACCAGGATGAAAAGGGACAAACCTCTGGAGCCCGAGCCTTTCATTGCCCGAACCAGGGAGGAGCTAATCTCGGCTGCTAATTCGAAATACTGCCCAGTGCCTGCCAACGTTGCGCTAGAGGAAATCTTGGACAAGCCCGAGAGATATGCTGTTGTTGGCCTACCCTGTCATCTCCACGGCGTAAGGAAGGCTGAAAGGGTTAGTGACAAGCTGAAAGACAGGGTAGTTTTGCGCATAGGCGTTTTTTGCAGCGGCGCGCATAGCTTTCGGGCAACAGAATACTTACTGCGACAGTTGAAGGTGCCAGTTGAAAGCATTAGGGAATTGAGTTATCGGGGCAGTGGATGGCCTGGAAATATGTCATTGCGCCTGAAGGACGATAATGTAAAGGTCACACCCTATCCGGACTATTGGGATGGATTTGGAGCTTTCTTTCTCTCAACTCGCTGCAAGTTCTGTCTAGACTGGTATTCGAGCTTATCCGATGTTTCCCTCGGTGATGCCTGGCTCCCTGAGGTCAGGAGGATTGACAAAGCAGGCACCTCGACCATTATCTCCAGGACAATGCAGGCTGAGAGTGTGCTGCGGCAAATGGTGGCCAAAAGGACAATAGACCTGCATCCGATAAGTGCCTGCACTGTACTCAAATCTCAAAAAGGATTCGCCCGTAAGAAGGAACGGCTAAAAGTGCGACTAACTCTAGCATGGGTGTTTCGCAAACAGGTGACGAGCGGTGATTACCAGCATTTAGAGCAGCCCACAGTTTCTGACTATCTAGTTAGCGTGCTGCTTTATCTGGGAACCATCCTTGCTTCCAAACGACGCCTATGGTGGTCACTCGATGCTTACTGTTGGTTGCTAAGATCCGGCAGCCGTGTGAAGGCCGGGCTGAGACTCTGATTATGTTGAATCACCCTTTCTTTCGAGACTCCAAGAGGTCCTTTAGTAGCTTGCCATTAAGCATGGCTCGCTCTCTCATAATCTCGGTTTGACATTCTAGCTCTGCGCTTATCCCCTCTTTCTTGGCCCATATATCACATATCTTGGATAGCAAAGCACCGGCGGCCAAGTCCTCCACAAAGTAGATGGCTTCATCCTGACCCAGCATTCTAATTATGTCCAGTCTTTGGTCTGATGAATGGCATATAACGACAGAGGGGACCCCCATCGACATGGCATTAATGACTGAGTGCACCCGCTCACCGATGAGTAAACCGAACTGCCCGATGAGCCCCTTCACTTCAGCCGCGGCATACTCAGTGGTTACGACCTTCACCCTGTCCTTGTTCTGGCACCTCCGGCGAATATCAGCAGCCACGATTCTGTCGTCGAGTTCTTCACCGAAACCGATGCAGTGAGGAATGAAAACGACGGTCGCAGCAAGTCTAGCTATCAAGTTGTCGATAACTTCTGCAAACACTTCGGCGTGCTTCATGCAACTATGTTCAGGGTTTTTCAGCTGTGGAAACGCCATGGATGCTCTTCTCCGGGTTACCGTGATTCCGATAAGCGGTCTGGCCTCTTTGGCAATGCTTTCGTGTTCCATTATCTCTATGGCGCGAGGGTGAGACACTGGCTGCAGGAGAAACGCAGGGTCAGCCGTAACAAACATCTTGTCACTCTGCAAACCCAGACTCCTCATCATTTGATACGAGACACGTTCCCTCAAGGCTATGAGATCCATTCTACCTAGCGCAGATTTGAACACCCGGCTAAGAAGGCAACGGAACCTTCTGTACTCATGAGTACTCCCACCGTAGAAAACAACAGGCTTGCCCATTGCGTTGGCAAAAAACGGGAGATAGAGTGGATAGAAGTATACTGGCACTGCGATTCCACCGCCTGTGCCGAAAGCACCATTATGACCCATCAAAATCACATCAGCCTTAGCATATTCCTCCCAGATCTCTGACTTGAACAGCCGTAATGCTGCCGCCCCGACCAGTTTGTACAAGAGCACAAAAGATAGATGCTGGAGCATAACTAGAATCGAAGCGAGAATCTTGCCCGTTCGGCCGCTAACTGAACCACCATTAAGAGGCCACGCTTGCCTGATATCTATGACCTTAGCCTTTGACACATAGCGGGGTGCATCGATCTCCGGTCGGTCTGAAAGCACGGATACCTGTGCTTCGCCAAGTGTTCTAAAGCTTTCCAGCATCCCGTCCAAGATCGTCATCTCTCCTTTGTTGAGGCTGGGTATGTTCTCGGCAATTAGGATTTTATACATTTTGACCTCTCAGGCTCCTGCTGGCGATGCCAGCCAGCTTGCGCCAACAACTCGTTCCAACTCCTAGACCCTGCTACAGTAAGGCTATCCCGAAAGCAACCCGCTTCGAATATCTCGGCCGGTCTAGCCTCTAGCCGCATGGAATATGCTGCCCCGTGAGCCCTCTGGTGCATCCCCGTTACAATCGAGTTCTCCTGTTTGATCTTCAGGTCGGCGGAGTCTGGCTCACTTGTCTTCGCCTTCACTCCCCTAAGCTCAGGCTCTCCGCCTATGTACGTGTATTAGCGACCCATAGACGTGTAATACATGCGGAGGAATCTCTCGCATTGTTTAGGCTGGCCGTAACGAGACGGCTGCTGCAGACCGTCTCACTCTATGGTGTTAGGGTTCAACAGTTTGCTGTATACTCCTAACTCAGTCTCAACTCGGCTTTTCCAACTCCGTTTCTTGACAATGAACTCCCGGGCGCTTTCACCCATCTTCCTCCTTAACTCCGGGTCGCGATAAAGAAGCAGCATGCTGTTGGCCAAGTCCTTGATATCTCCTACCTCGGCAAGTATGCCCGTCCTCCTATGCTGAATCAACTCGTCGGCAGTGTTTCCACACGCGAAGGCTACCACCGGTTTCCCGCATGCCATTGCCTCAACGGTGGAGCGGTTCATATTCACGTAGAGACTGGGAGCCAAGGATATGTGACACACAGAATAGTAATCCGGAATCAGCGAATTGTCCACTGCTCCCAAGAATATCACCTTATCTCGTATCCCGAGTTCACACGCTAACCGCTCCAATCGCTCCTCCAGACTGCCGCTGCCGATTACGAGAAGCACTGCCTCCAAGTAACCACTAAATTGCAGGAACTCCTTAAAGGCCAAAATCGCATATTCAACTCCCTGGACGGGCTCCAGATTGTGCACTGATATGCAGACGAACCTCCCCTGCAGGTTTAGTCTCTCTAAGAGATCTGCACTTGCGGGTCTGGGACACATTCTTCCGATATCGACATTGATATACACCGGCGTTAACTTGCTGCCATCTACGAGTCTGGTGAACTTCTCTCTGGATGGCCCACCGTTGTCGACCACGAATACGTAGTCAGGCTCAAACATGGTTACGAGTATGGTTTCAGATTTTCCCGACAGCCGAGGAGAATATGATTCCAGGGTTCCATGCAGTGTCCAGACGGCGGGCTTCCTCAGCAGTTTTCCAGCTATAGTCGCAATAACACCAACGAAAACCCCATGGGCATGGATAATATCGATGCCATATTTTCGATTCAGGCGGAAGATCAGTGGCAGGGCAAATAGTCCGTACGAGAGCACCACTATTGGGGCAAGCGGCAACCACTTGAAGTATTTCTTAGCCTTAAGACGATGAAGCCATCTGAACTTGCAGTAGTCCACACGATAGACGTCAAAGGGAAAGCTCTTATCAAGTTCGGTAGTGTCCTCATCAGCCCGGGGCACTAAGAGGAACTGTTTTCCGCAGTATGGGTGGATGTGCCGGGCTAACTCAACGGTGTGTATGACAGATCCCCCTGTTCTGGTGGGAAGAAACTCGAATATGAGACGGCAGATTGTAGGGTACCTATCTCCTGACATAAACTGTCTCGCTATCCGGCGGCCTCGATGAAATAGACATCCATACCGCCGTTCGAGTATAGCTTGGCCACTGTGGGGTCACCCTCCAGACGTTCATAGTCCTCAGCGTAATACCTGTACTTTGCCAGAGCCGGATAAACTTCAACATATCGCAGCCTATCCCGGTCACCCAGAACCATGTAGGTAGCTTGGTCGTAATGCTCCCCCAGCCAGAGTCCCTCGTGGTAGCCGAAATGTGGCGGCGGTGAAGGCACATTTCTGCGGGGAATGTCAGGCCGCTGTTCTCTTTCCTCCCTGGTCAAGAGGAAATCGCCGAATCTGCCCAGTTGTCGTTCGTGAGCTATGATATCTAGAGACCGGTCCTTTCTGTGAAACAGCCAATCCATGGCTACATTCTCGGTACGGGTGGCCTGGTACGTATCGCTTAGCGTGTGAGGTGCGGCGTACAGAGTGCCTATTGCATTACCGAACACACCAAGCATAATGATCGTTACCACCAGCGTGGGTATGATGCGCAGGCGAATGCCGCGTTGCGACGTATGGCTACTCCCTATCATCTCATAGAGAACAAAGCCGCTGAAGATGGTAGACAGAAACACAATGTGCGGCACGAACCGCAGGGGCTTAAAGTGCACGCCGCTGAACACGAGCGCAACCATCCCCAGCCCAATCGCCAACAGAGGCCCATAGAAGGAAGCAAGATTTCGCAGATTCGGCCGGGAGCGCATTCGTCTCCACAGGACTACCAGCGCAACTGCCGCCAGCAGCATATACAGGAAAACCGCACCGTAGAGATTGAGAATGTGTTTGACCGCACTATAGCCAA
>PUON01000049.1 GCA_003552125.1 Dehalococcoidia bacterium
CCAGGTCACCGACTATCTTGAAGCCCAGGCGATCCGACGACTTTCTCATCGTCACCTCCTGGGTGATAACGTATCACGTACGATTCGTAGCGGCAGCCATCCTCAAATCCACGGATTAGGGGAGGCGTATGTATCTTGACAGAGCTGTCTCTGAGGCCGTAAGCTTAAATTAGATAATTAGCATAATATCGAAATGACTTTTGGAAGATGAAGATAACACTGACAGTTTCCAGGGCACTTGCCGATGGCAACCGTATCCGTGCCGTCGCGGCGCTGATGCGTCATGACGAGCTTTGCGTCTGCCAGGTGACAGAACTGCTGGGGCTTGCAACGGCAACTGTGTCCCGTCACATGAGCATTTTGCGCGATGCACAACTGGTGCAGAGCCGTAAGAAGGGACGCTGGGTTTACTACAGACTGTCAAGTGATCTTCCTGATTCTCTGAGCGCCTGGCTTGGCGAATCGCTCGCTGGATCGCCCGAGATAGAGGCCGACCGGAGCGCGCTGGACGACATTCTTGCCTGTGATCCTGAGGAACTCTGCCGTTCTCAGCGAATAACTAGGCCGAACGAACAACCTAAGGTGAAAGACTGAACGGAGGTAGTTGTCAAATGAATACTTCTGACAAAGACTCGTTGCGTGAACAGGTACGATCCCGCTACGGCGGAATCGCGCGTCAGGGCCGCTCGTGTTGCGACGGCGACTGCGTAACCCCCGACAACCGCTCCGTAGAGTATGCAGTGAAGCTGGGTTACGCTCCAGGCGATGTGGTTGAGGTTCCAGACGGATCTGACATGGGACTCGGTTGCGGCAACCCGCAGGCAATAGCTGAGATCAAGGCTGGAGAGATCGTGCTCGACCTGGGCAGCGGGGGTGGACTCGACTGTTTTCTCGCAGCGCGACAGGTTGGGCCGAAGGGCAAGGTTATCGGCGTTGATATGACACCGGAGATGGTAACCAGAGCCCGACGCGCGGCACGTGAAGCCGGTTACGACAATGTCGAGTTCCGCCTCGGCGAGATCGAGCATCTTCCTGTCGCTGACGCGTTTGTCGATGTCATCATTTCAAACTGTGTCATCAATCTCTCGCCGAACAAGGCGGAAGTATTCAGAGACGCGAATCGTGTTCTGCGGCCTGGTGGTCGGCTGGCGATATCGGATGTGGTTGCCATCAGGCCGCTACCAGATAGCATCGTCGACGACGAGGCGGCGTACTGTGGCTGTGTCGGCGGTGCTGCGCGGGTGACCGAGATCGAAGAGATGCTGCGCGATGCAGGGTTCTTAGATGTTCAGGTGAAAGTGAAGGAGGACAGTGTGGAGATCGTGAGTGGCTGGGGGGACAGCTACGATGAGTACGTACGCTCGGCGATCATTACCGCAGTCAAGCCTTCCTGCATGGAGTAAGCCGCCATGAAGGATAGCAGTCGTGCTGATGACCGGCGCATGACGAACGTGTTCGAGCGCTATCTCACCCTGTGGGTGGCGCTCTGTATCGTTGGGGGTATCGCCCTCGGCAGGGTAACTCCTGGACTTGCACAGACCCTCGATGGTTTCTCCATAGTCATCAATGACGCTCCGGTGATTTCCATTCCTATAGCAATTTGCCTCTTCTTCATGATGTATCCAATCATGGTGAAGATAGATTTTGCAGAGGTCATCAAGGCGGGCAAGAGCGTGAAGCCGGTGAGCCTGACACTGTTTATCAACTGGGCAATCAAGCCGTTCACGATGTACGGGATTGCATTCCTGTTCCTTGGTGTCGTGTTTCGTGGGTTTATTGGTCCGGAGGCAATGGATCTCGTGAGAATGCCGGTAGGTCTCAATCTGCCTGTCGGCGCAACACACGGCGCGGGCACTGTGGTCCTGCACGAAGGCGTGAAGATGCTGGAAATACCGCTGTGGCGTAGCTATCTGGCGGGAGCGATACTGCTCGGCATCGCCCCATGCACCGCCATGGTACTGGTATGGGGGTATCTTGCGCGTGGCAACGCCGGCCACACACTCGTGATGGTAGCCATAAACTCGTTGACCATGCTCGTGCTCTACGGAGTCCTCGGTGGGTTCCTGCTGGGTGTTGGACGTTTACCCGTGCCCTGGGAAGCCCTGCTGCTCTCGATTGGTGCGTACGTGGCGCTGCCGCTGGCCGCCGGATTTCTCACGCGGAAATGGATCATCGCTGCCAAGGGGCCAATCTGGTTCAGTGAGAGGTTTCTACACGTACTGACGCCCGTGACCATTGCAGCTTTGCTGGTCACGCTGGTGCTGTTGTTCAGCTTCAAGGGTGACGTCATTGTGGCGAACCCACTTACGATTCTCTGGATTGCTATCCCGCTGTTCCTGCAGACCACCCTCATCTTCGGCCTCGGTTATGGTTTCTCACGACTGTTCAAACTCTCCTATGCCGATGCTGCGCCGACGGCCATGATCGGCGCATCCAATCATTTCGAGGTCGCCATTGCGACCGCGGTGATGCTGTTCGGCCTTGGGTCCGGCGCAGCTCTTGCAACCGTAGTTGGTGTGCTCATCGAGGTTCCGGTCATGCTGCTGCTGGTTAAGATATGTGTGCGAACACAGAATTGGTTCCCAGGTGACACGACATAATGCCAAGAGGAAGTGAGAAATGTACGGGAAGGCACTGATAGCTACCGACCTCTCGGATGCGTGTGCACACGTGCTCCGTTGCGCTGGTGGACTCAGGGCGCTTGGAACGACCGACATCGTCCTGTTGCACTGCTTCAACATCCGCGATGTAGGAACATTGGGGCCCCGGCTGATGGAGCTCACCAGGCCGTTGCTGGATAGCCAGGTTGCACAGCTCGAAGCTGAAGGGTTCATTGTGACGTCCGACATGGTGCTCGGACTGCCGCAGATTGAGATCGGAAGGCAGGCTGAGGAGCGTGAGTGCGAGTTCATCGTCGTAGGCTCCCGGGGCCAGTCCATGTCCCAAGAGGTGCTGCTGGGTGGTGTTGCCGCAGGTGTCATCAACAGCTCGACACTGCCGGTACTGGTTGTCCGCGTCAGACTGACCAGAGTAGATGGCAACGTGATATGCGAGATGCAGGAGGAGTGCGACTTCCTTGGGCACGTGCTGTTCGCAACCGATTTTTCAGATAACGCCCAGCATGCGTTCGAGTATGTTGGTGCCCTTGCGGAACGGGGAGCGAGGAGAATTACGCTCCTTCATGTGCAGGACAGAACTAAGGTGGGCGGCTACCTCGAAGATAGACTGGCGGAGTTCAACCGTACCGACACAGAACGACTCCAGGTGTTGAGTGACAGCCTGCGGAAACGGGGTGCGTCCGACGTGCGCATGGAAATCCCGTATGGAATCCCAAAGAGGGATATCGTCGAACGCACGAAGCACGATGATGTCGGCCTGGTTGTCATGGGCAGACAGGGCAGAGGGTATCTTTCCGGTTTCGTCTCTGGAAGTGTCAGTGATGCGGTGGTGCGTCACTCGGTTGCTCCGGTTCTGTTGGTTCCCGTGTCTCGTAAACGCTGAACGGGTCCGCCAGTCGGCACAGCAACAGTATGTGCATGCGGCAGAAAACGTGCGAATACCTCAGCGCAGTGTTTGCACTGTTTGGTCATTGCGAATTCATCTATGCTAGTATCATGGCCGCGGCCGTTTGGCGTCTGCAGTTGTCTCTGGATGGGTCACGTGGAGGTGGAGAAACGGAACCGACGTCCTTGTCTTTCTGCGATTCCCACATATCGTCCCCCCGAACGCAAACGCTCTTGTCTCTGCCCTTAGTCGCTTGATGTGATCACTACCGCGGAAGTGGCCTGCCATTAACGGTTCGATTACGGAGGAGGTGAGTATGATCAGTACAACGGTGTTTCCCGGTCGCTATGTTCAAGGAGCGCATGCGTTCAAACGACTCGGCAGTGAGATGGCTCGCTTCGGTAAGAAAGGGTTTCTCGTCTGCGACCCGTACGTTCTTGACAACCTGCTACCCAGCTTTCAGGAGGATATCGAGAAGGATGTGAAACTGGTGGTGGAGAGGTTCGGAGGCGAATCCTCGGACGAGGAGGTCTCCCGTATCTCTGAGGTGGTAGCGAAGGCTGGTTGCGACATCGTTGTGGGCATGGGGGGTGGTAAGACAATCGATACTGTGAAGGCCGTTGCTGGTGGCATGCAACTGCCCGTAGCGATTGCGCCGACTATCGCCTCTACCGACGCTCCGTGCAGCGCGGTATCGGTGATCTATACGCCAGAGGGCCAGGTGAAGCGGTACGTATTTCATACCCGAAACCCGGATCTGGTGATTCTCGACACGTGGGTGGTGGCCCAGGCACCCGCCAGGTTCCTCGTCTCGGGCATGGGCGATGCCCTGGCTACGTGGTTTGAGGCAGAATCCTGCCGGATCAATTACGCTCCGAATATCACGGGAGACCATGGCTCACGAACCGGGTACGCATTAGCGAGGTTGTGCTATGACACGCTCCTGGAGTACGGTTCCAGTGCGAGGCTCTCCTGCGAGGAGCATGTGGTGACGCCCGCGCTCGAGCACATAGTTGAAGCCAATACGCTGTTGAGCGGCCTTGGCTTCGAGAGTGGAGGCCTTGCTGCTTCGCATTCCATACACAATGGATTCACGGTACTTGAGCAGGTTCATGATCAGTACCACGGGGAGAAGGTTGCCTTTGGAGTGCTGGCGTCTCTATTCCTCACAAATAAGCCAATGCACATAATCGACGAAGTGTATGAGTTCTGTGAGGAGGTAGGTCTGCCGACCACGCTGGAGGATATCGGTTTGGATGACGCATCGGATGAGGATCTCATGAAAGTGGCGAACACGGCAACGAAGAAGGGTGAGACCATCTACAACGAGCCCATTCCTGTGACGGCGGATATGGTATTCGCGTCGCTCAAACAGGCAGATGCGGAGGGCAGGTACAGACTGGCTTTGTAGTTCGAATGGGGACGAAGATCGAAGGGGCCGCCGGTTAATCCGCGGCCCCTTCGCATTTATCCTCCTGACTGGAAATCCTCGTTGGCCGTGAGCCCTAGTGAAGGTCGATGTCGCTGAGTTTGTCCAGCCTCTCGAAGTTGTGCCAGGACTCTATCCAGCGGATCGTACCTGACTTGTTTCGCATGGCCACCGAGTTGGTAGTCGCGCCGCCCCGGAAGTAGCGCACCCCTTTGAGCAGTACGCTGCTGCTCACGCCGGTTGCGGCGAAGAAAATCTCCTCGCCCGACGCCAGATCCTCTGTACGATAGACCTTGTCCACGTCTGCGCCCTCATCTTCGGCCTTCTTGCGTTCCTCATCGGTGCGCGGCCATGCCTTGCACTGAATGGCGCCACCAAGACAGCGGATCGCTGCTGCCGACAGAACTGCCTCAGGTGTGCCTCCTATGCCCATAAGCGCATCCACCTCGCGGTCCGGCATCGTCGCCTCGATGGCGGCTGCAACGTCTCCGTCGGTAATCAGTTTCACGCGTGCCCCTGCAGACCGTATCTGCTGCAGCAGCTTCTCATGCCGGGGTCGATCCAGTACGACTACAGTCAACTCACTTACCTTGCGCCTCTTGGCAGCGGCGATGGACTTCAGGTTCATCGATACCGGTGCATTAATGTCGATGTACTCTGCCGCCTCAGGGCCGGTGACTATCTTGTCCATGTAGTAGAACTGCGCCGGGCAGTGCATCGTGCCGCGCTCCGACAGCGCCACCGCTGAGATGGCTCCGGGCAATCCTTTAGCGCACAGGCTGGTGCCATCAATTGGGTCGACCGCGATATCGACGTATGGTTGAGAGCCGTCACCTATGCGTTCTCCCACGTACAGCATCGGCGCTTCGTCCTTCTCACCCTCACCGATAACAACGATGCCATCCATGGCGATATGGCCCAGCACGTAACGCATAGCAGTGACCGCTTCCTGGTCCACCAGGTTCTTGTCGCCACGTCCCATATGGCGCGCAGACGACATGGCCGCCGCCTCGGTAACGCGGACCAACTCCATCGCGATGTTTCGCTCAATGGTCTGACTGATATTGGGCCCTACGATCTCCATGTCCTGACCTCCCTTTCCGGATGTGTTCAGCCGTCATACTGCCGACCTATTGTACACCGGAGTAATGGGTCTCCGGTCGATGTAATTCACGATGCGTCTTCCCGCGAGGTTAGCGCTTCGTACGAAGTCAAGTATGCACTTGTTTCTGTGAACCGTACCATGCCCAACCAGGCGATTCCAATCACGGAGCCAATTGACATTATCGATTTTCCATACGTAGAATATCGTTCGGTTCCAGGGGAGCTTCTGCGATGAGGCTGAGAGCCCCGCTCGGCGGGGGACCCTTCGAACCTGATCAGGTTAGAACCTGCGAAGGGAGGAATGTATGTCCATTGATTGCGACCTGCCCGAGCTGGGCAAGATACCCCCGGAGTATTTCGACCGCGTTGTCTATCCTCGACTCGGCGCTGCCGACCCATCAATCGTGATTGGACCGCGTCACGGAGTTGACTATGGAGTCCTGCGCTTTGGAGACCAGTGCATGGCGCTGTCCGCCGATCCATTTTTCATCGTTCCTGCGTACGGTTTCTCGCGCGCTGCGTGGTTCGGGTTTCACATCGTCTTCTGCGATGTTGCGGTGTCGGGACTTGTTCCGCGGTATCTGAGCATCGATCTGAATTTGCCGCCGGAGATCACTGCCCTTCAGCTTGAAGAGATGTGGGATGCCGTGCATCGCGAGGCGTTGAAGTATGGAATCAGCGTGGTGACGGGACATACGGCGCGCTACGCGGGCTGCAACTACCCGATGGTTGGCGGCGCTACGGCCATGGCAGTGGGGCCGGAATCAGACCTTCGGGGACCGCATCTCGTCAGACCCGGTGATGCCGTCATCATCACCAAGGGGCCCGCAGTTGAGGCTACCGGCTTGCTCGCAGTCTCATTCCCCAAGTACTTCCTCGATGCTGGAGGGCCGGAGTTTCAGAAAGAAGCGGAGGATGTCTTCTACCAGATGTCGGTACTCGACGACTGCGCCATCGCCCGCGCGTTTCCGGGAGTGCGTGCGATGCATGACGCGACCGAGTGCGGGGTGTGGGGTGGGCTTCAGGAGATGGCGACCGCAGGGGGCTACGGCCTCAGGATAGAACAACAGGCTATTCCGGTTCAGCCGGTTATCAGGCGCACCGCCGATCTGTTCGGGTTCGATCTGTTCAGTGCAATCAGCGAGGGCACGCTGCTGCTGATGATCGATCAGTCAGAGGCTGTGCCGCTCCTCAGGGAGTTTGATGCTCACGGCATTACCGCTGCCGTAATCGGGGAGGTGCGGCCCTGTGAGGACGGGCTGACCATCGTCGATGACGGGGCTGAGCGTCCTCTGGTGCATCC
>PUON01000161.1 GCA_003552125.1 Dehalococcoidia bacterium
ATACTCGAGGCTGCCACGCTCAAGGCACAAGCCGGCAGGTAGACCTGCTCGCGACCCAGGCGATCCGAGAGAGAACTGGACAGATTGCCGATGACGAACATGATGCCGAACACGCTGTAGATCGACGCGGCCGCCATCGGTGAGTAGCCCGCGTCCCTGAAAAAGTACACCTGGTGCGCGATGGCGATCTTCTCGGCCACTCCGATCTGAAAGAATCCGGCCAGCCAGAGCATCCAGAATTGCGGGGTCCGGACAGCTCGACGAAGCGTCCATTCGACGCTGTGCCAACCGGGTGCTGTCGACTTCGGAGACTCGTCCACCTCGGCCGCAGTCGTGGCTGCGGGGACCACCCTGCGAGGCGCCCTCCGTATGAATCCCAACACCATGGGCACCATCACGACGATGAACGCAACGCCGGCGATGAAGTACGCGTTCTGCCACCCGTAGGTCGAGATGAGATACTGGACACCGGACGCGGACACCAGGCTCACACCGAACCCGGCGGCCAGCACGCCGAACACGAGCCCCCGGTTGCGTTCAAACCACGGCACGACGATCGCCGAGAGCGGAGTGATCCCGATCATGCTGGTGCCGAGCGCCACCACGCCCCCGAACAACACGTAGAAATGCCACTCCCTGGTCCCGAATCCGCAGAGCGCGAACCCTCCACCCAGGATAAGGACACCAAGTGCCACAACCATCTGGGGCTTGAACCGGTCGACCAGACTGCCCACGAAGGGAGACAGCAACCCATACACGAGAATGCTGAGAGAGAACATCGCCGCCGTGTTCCCTCTGGTCCAACCAAGGTCTTCGACGATTTCGGGATAGAACACCGAGAAGGAGTTCCGCAGCGCGAAGCCGAAGCCCATAACGAGGAACGCCACGGTAAGGACGATCCAGCCGCGCGAGAAGCGACCTCTGTGCTGCGGCGCTGTTCGATCGACAGAACTGTTCATGATCAGGTACGACTGCCACTTGATGTGCGCTGTAACACGCCGCACAGGAGAGGGTAGTCTAACAGTAGCCAAGATGGCCCGCAATGAGAACACAAAACACGGACTCCGACACGGGGTGCCACACAAGCCTGCCCGGACACGATTCTGCAAGTTGCCGAGCGGAAGTTGCCTTTAACGACGAGCCCCCTCTACAATGGGCTCATCAACAGTACCCGGCGCTGTAGCGTCGGCGTCCAAAGGAGAAGTGGCATGCACACACTCGGGGAAATACGTACCTTCATGGAATCCATGGGTGTTCCGGGTCGCGATCTATGGGAGTTGCCCGAGTCGCCTCTCGCGTTCCCTGATGGAGCGCAGTGGCGTATCGAAATAGCTGGCCTCGAACGTGCCTCAACGATGGAGGCGATGATCGACGAGTCCCGGAAGCGGGGAGTCCCCGTGCACAGGGCCATCGCGACGGTGGGTGGATCCACGTATCTGGATGCCGGCGAACTGAGGTCGATGGCACAGATGGCTCATGACGAGGGCATTGAAGTGATCATGGGCGTCGGCCCACGCAAGGCGTGGGACGCAGGAGCTCGTGAGTCGAACACCTGGGAGGGCGGCATGCTCGGCCTGCGGCTCAGAGGCTCGGACAGCATCTCGTACTGGCTAGCCGACATGATGCGCAATATAGAGGCTGGGTTCCGCGGTTTCCTTGTGTATGACGAGGGCGTGCTCTCAATCGTTGGGAAGATGCGCGAGCAGGGCTTCGTCCCGAGTGACACCGTCTTCAAGTTCTCCGTCTTTGGGGGGCACGGCAGCCCGGCGGGCGCCCGTGTTCTCGCCGGACTTGGCGCCGATACCTTCAACCCCTGCTCCGACGTCTCCCTGCCCATTCTTGCTGCCATACGGAAGACCGTGCAGATCCCTCTGGACGTGTATGTGTCGCTGTGCGACGCTCTTGGGGGCGCATACCGGATCATGGAGACGCCGGAGATCGCCCGCATTGCCGCTCCATGCTATTTCAAGATTGAACCTGCGAGGTCCGAGATGGAACTGTACAAGCCCTGGACGGAGGAGAGCGTGCACGCCAGCCTCGCCCGCGAGAAGGTCAAGATGGCCCAGGTGATCTGCGAAATCATGGAGCGCCATGCGCCACACCTTAAGATGTCAGCCGCACGTCCCGCCGACCTCAAGCTGCCAGTCGTATGATGTGCAGTTGGCTACACAAGGAGACGTGATCTATGAGTATCCCGCACCTTCAGGGAAAGGTACAGACCGTCCTCGGCCTCGTGTCTCCCGTAGAGCTTGGCGTCACGCTGCCACATGAGCACTGCCTCATCGACATGTCCATATGGTTTGCCGAACCCCAGCACGTGACCGGCAAGCAGCTCGCCCGTGAACCGCTGAGCCTGGAGAACCTCTGGTATGTCCGCTACCACCCGTACAGCAACCTGGACAACGTGCAGTTGCTCGACGAAGGGATGGCCATCGAGGAGTTGCTGCGCTACAGACTTGCGGGAGGATGCACCGTGATCGACATGACCAACGTCGGCATTGGTCGGGATGCACTCGCACTCGCCCGGATATCGCGCGCCACAGGCCTCCATATCGTAATGGGTGCAGGCTACTACGTGGAGGAATCGCTGCCACCGGGAGCAACGATGGACGAGGATGCCATCGCGCGCGATATTGTGCGTGATATCACGGAGGGTGTTGACGGCACCGGAATTCGAGCCGGAGTCATCGGAGAGATCGGTATCAAGGGCTGGCCGCTAACGGAGGGCGAGAAGACATTTCTGCGGGCCGCCGTGATCGCCCAGAATGAGACCGGTGCGTTCATCAATGTCCACACCGGCCGCAGCCCGAGCTCTCCGTTCGAGGTAGTCGAGTACATGGACACGATTGGGGCGGAGGTTCCTCGAGTGGTTATGAGCCACATCGATCGAACGCTGTTTACTCACCAGGATCGTGTCCGCCTTGCGAAGACCGGCTGCATGATAGAGTACGACATGTTCTCCCTCGAAGGATGGATGCCGGAGAACATACGTATGATCTACTCAGAGGAAGAACCCACTCGACGGGCCGACCTGCCGAACGATGCGGCCCGCGTGGATCATCTGGTGGCCCTCATCGACGAGGGCTTCATCCACCAGTTGCTGGTTTCGCACGACCACAACAGCAAGACCCGGCTTTGTCGCTATGGTGGCCCGGGCTACGCACATCTGCTCAACAATGTCGCTCCGATTATGCGCCGCAAGGGAATGCGCCAGGAGCAGATAGACACCATCATGGTGCACAATCCAGGGCGGCTCCTGACGTTCGTCTGAGTATCCGCTTTGAATCTGTGCCGTCCGGCCAGCTATGGCCGGGCGGCCGAAGCGGCAGGAGGTCCTGTGACCGACACTCACAGCACGAATGCAGACTTCTCGCCGAGCTTTTACAGGCGAAAGGCAAGGCGCTACGCGCAGGTGGCGCACGACTACCTCCAGTCAGTGTACATCGATGCCTCGGTATCCGGCCTCACAGACGATCTGGTGCTTCTCACACGAGCCAAGGGGCTGTCTCCCGGGAACCGCTCTCTGGATGCGGGCTGCGGTGCCGGCGCCAGGGATGTGTTCACCTTGTGGAGCGATGGGTGGGATGCGTACGGCGTCGATGCGATCCCCGAGAACATCGAGGTTGCGCGCGAGTGGCATGCCGAAATCGCTGATCGCGTTAGTGTGGCGGACATCTCGCAGCCTCTTGCGTTCGACGATGAAAGCTTCGACCTCGTGCTGTGCAATGCAGTGATTCAGCACATACCGCACCGATTGACTCTTGATGTGACGCTGCCAGAGTTTGTTCGCGTGCTGCGGCCCGGCGGCATACTTCAGTTGATGTTCAAGCACGGCAAGGGCACCCTGACCCTGTTCGATCCCGATTATGGTGAACGAAGGGCATTCCTTCTCTACAACGAACGGGAGATTCTCTCCATGCTTTCCGGGCTGGGAATGGAACTGGTCGAGGTCGACAACAGCACCGGGCTGGGTGGCATTATGTATCTTACGGACACAAAGGGGGCCGCACACTGTGCCTTTCACGCACGAAAGCGCGGCTGAACGGCTGGTCCCGGCGTAGCGGCGAAATCCGTCTCATGCGTTGAGCGTGACACATGAACGCGCACGCGCCAATTGCACACGTGTGCGAACGGGTCTATAATGGCGCTCCTGTCATGCCTGAAGAGGTGCCCTTCACGTGAACCCCTCGCTGGCCCTGTTTGTATCGCTGGCGCTGGTGCTGCTCCTGCTTCGTTTCAAACTGGGACCTGGTCCCGCCGTGTTCTGCGGGAGCATCGTTCTCTCCCTGCTGGTACTTCCGGCCGAGGAGACGCCCGCGCTGTTGCTGCGGGCTTTGGTCGATGTCCAGACGTTGCGGTTACTCGCCATCATCATCTGCGCGCTCACCATGAGTCGGATCATGGAGCAGAGGGGGATGCTTACCCGCCTTGCCAACGCGCTCGAGGGCATCGGTCCGAAGCTGGCGATTCACGTGGCGCCAGCTGCCATTGGGTTGATGCCGCTTCCAGGCGGCGCGGTCGTCTCAGCCGCCGCCGTGAAAGATCTCGTGAAGAACCTTCGCCTCAGTCCCGTCCAGGCGACGTTTATCAATTTCTGGTTCCGACATATCTGCGAATTCGCGACACCCGTATACCCGGGCATCATCATGGCCGGGGTGTTCCTCTCGGTTCCCCTCACGTACGTGCTGCTGCACCTCATTCCCCTGTGGGTGCTGATGCTGATCTTCGGACTGATCGTCAGTCGCCTTATTCTGCGTAACTCCCCCTCGAACAGCCGTGGTCAACGGGCGGCCCGAGACATAACAAGAGAAATCATGCGCTCTGCCTGGCCGGTCCTCTCCCTGTTTGTGCTCGTCATCATCGGGCTGGATGCCGCTCCTGCGTTCCTCATCACGGTGCTGGCACTTGTGGTGCAGCAGAGGCTCTCACTGCCCGAAGTTGAGTCCGGGCTCCGCTACGGCTTCAATCCCCGGATACTGTTCCTTCTCTACGCGGTGATGCTCTACAAGAACGTGGTCGAGAGCTCGGGAGCTGCACACGTCCTGTTTACCGACATGCAGGCTCTGGGTATGCCGTCGTATATCATCCTCCTGGTTCTTCCTCTGCTGGTCGGGTTCGCTACCGGATTGTCTTCGGCGATGGTCGGCATCTCCATCCCGTTGCTCATGCCCTACATCGTAATGGAGCATGGCATCAGTGGTGGCTCGTTCCTTCTCGCCTACGCGGCCGGCGGCCTGGGATACCTCATCTCCCCGCTTCACCTCTGCCTTGTGCTCTCGGCCGAGTATTTCAAGGCACGGCTCGCCTCCGTCTATCGATACATCCTCCCTCCCGCAGTCGCGACTCTCCTTGGCATCCTGCTGCTGCACTTCATCATGACCTAGGGCGGATCGGTTGCGTTGTGGCACGTACGACAATCCACTATAATGGGTCGTCTTTGCCTGCTCTGCCCCGACCAACTGCCATGACTGAGATCCGAGAAAGCTCCGCTGGTTTCGCGGTCGCAGTCCGCGACTCATCGTTCCGTGTGCGCGGTTCTGCCGAGGTTGCCGCTTGAGCGCCTCACTCGCCCTTCTGCTTTCGATCGCAGGCATTCTCGTGCTGCTGCGACTCAAGGTGCATCCAGGACCTGCGGTATTCATCGGTGGACTTATCCTCTCGTTTCTCGTTCTGCCTCTGGCCGAAACCCCCCGGTCGATCCTCGGGACCGCGATAGATCTTCAGACCTGGCGACTCATTGGCATCATCGTCTGCGCCTTCGCGCTCAGCAAGATGATGGAACAGAGGCATATGCTGACCAGCCTTGCACACACCCTCGAGTCCATCGGGCCCAAGATGGCAATGCACGTGGTTCCCTCCGTAATAGGCATGGTTCCCATGCCGGGAGGCGCGCTGGTGTCCGCCACGGCGGTCAAAGGTTTGGCCGAGCGCCTGAAGCTTACTCCTGCGCAGTCTACGTACATTAACTTCTGGTTCCGGCACCTCTGGGAGCTTGCGGTCCCCGTGTATCCGTCAGTCATCGCCGCAAGCGTCGTGCTCGCCGTACCCCTGTCCTCAGTGGTGATCACCATGCTGCCCGTAATACCGCTGATGGCGGTGCTCGGCGGCATCATCAGCATGCGAATACTGCGGCAGGCACCCCCTGCTGCTTCACAGTCACTGACTGGCCGACAGATCACCGCCGAGCTGCTGCGCGCCTCATGGCCTGTCCTTCTCCTCGTCGCCATGGTGATCGCTGGAGTAGAGGCACTCATTGCATTCCTCGTCGCAGCCGTCCTCCTGTCCATTCAGCAGCGTCTCTCGAGGCAGGAACTCAGGAACGCCGTGCGCTACGCGCTGGGAGGCAAGGTCCTCTTCCTCCTTTTCGCCGTGATGGCGTACAAGGATTTCGTTGAGGGATCCGGAGCCGCACACGCGTTGTTCTCGGACATGCAGCGCTTCGGCGTCCCTCCATCGGCAATCCTGATCGTGCTGCCTCTCCTCATCGGCTTTGCGGCCGGATTGTCCATGGCATTCGTGGGCATCGCGTTTCCCCTCCTGCTGCCATTCATCATGACGGCGGACGGCATCAATGCACAGGCCCTGTTTCTTGCCTACGTCTCGGGTGGCCTGGGCTACATGGTCTCTCCGCTGCACCTTTGCCTCATCCTCTCAGCCGAGTTCTTCAAGGCGAGGCTGAGCGACATCTATCGACTGATGGTCCCACCCCTCATTGCCGTCATCCTGGTGGCGCTCATCGCGTACCACCTGTTCTGACACCCGACCGCTCCCCCTGTCACCGGCGGCAGCACCAGGCGGTTGCCAGCACGAACGATTCCTTTTATAGTAGGGAAAGCGAGAGCACTCTCGCGTTCAAGGAGGCGACCAGATGGCAGAACACACCCCCACACGAGACGAAGCATTGGCTCTGCTGAAGGAATACAACAAATCAGACAGCCTGCTCAAGCATGCCTACGCCGTGGAGGGCGTCATGCGCTACATGGCGAGGAAATACGGGGAGGACGAAGAGAAGTGGGCGGTCATCGGGTTGATTCACGACCTCGACTACGAGAGGTTTCCGCAGGAGCACTGCAGGAAGACCCGTCAGATCCTCGAGGAGAGAGGCTGGCCTGAGGAGTATATTCAGGCAGCGGTATCGCACGGATGGGGGATCTGCGTGGATGAAGAGCCTACCACGACTCTCGCCAAGACACTCTACGCAATGGAGGAGCTCACCGGACTGATCGCCGCAGCGGCACTGGTTCGACCATCAAAGAGCGTGGCGGACATGGAAGCGAAGTCGGTTCTCAAGAAATGGAAGGACAAGTCATTCGCCGCGGGGGTGAACCGACCGGTCATCGAACAGGGTGCAGAGATGCTCGGGGTCGAGCTTCGTGAACTCGTGCACGACGCCATCATGGGCATGCGTGAGGTACGGGAGCAGATCGGTCTCTAGTCCCCGATTACCCGGGTTCAGATTCGGCATCCCATTTCGTAGCCCTGCCGCACTGCGTCAACGATCAGGCCGGGCTCAAGGCAGTCACCTATCCTGTGGAGTTGACCGATCCGACCGCATAATTCCTCGTAGAGGCGCGTATCGCCGGTCGCCCCGGTCGCATACACCAGCGTGTCCGCCTCAAGTACTTCGGTGCGACCATCAACCTTTCGGACAACGAGCCCGCCGGGATGTGCCGAGACGTAATGTATCCCGGGCAGGAGCCTGACTCCCTTCTCCTGCAACCTGTCGAGGAAGAACTGCCGCAAAGATGGCCCCACCCCCGTTGCCATGTCCGGTCCGCGCCTCGTAACCGTGACTTTCCTGCCCTGCTCGACCAGGTACTCAGCTGTCTCACAGCCGACGAGTTCACCTCCGACGATGATCACTCTGCTGCCTACGCGGACCGTACCGTTAAGCACCTGTTCGGCAGAAACTGCCTTCGACGTCTCGAATCCCGGGATGTCAGGAACCGTCCATCGTGGCCCCGTTGCCAGAATCACCACATCGGGTCGCAATTCGAGCATAGAATCTTCAGTAGCTTCCCGATTCAGTTCCACCAATACGCCAGTACGAACGAGTTCGTTCTCCAAGTACTTCACATATGCACGAATCCGATCCTTGTGCGGCGGCATGGCAGCGCACCGCAACTGCCCGCCGATGGCGGCACGTTTCTCCCAAAGCGTGACGTCATGACCTCTTGCTGCCGCCACAGTAGCGGCCACGATGCCTGCAGGACCTCCTCCCACTACCAGTATCCGCTTAGGCGCCGTGGTCTCAGTCGCTTCGGGTTCATGATCTCGTCCCAGACACGGATTCACCTGGCAGCGTATGCCCACGATATCCGGCCGAAACAGTGTATCCCTGCAGTGCATGCAGACGATGCACGGCACGATGCGCTCCGGTTTGCCTGCGGTCAGTTTTCGCGGCATATCTGCGTCCGCGAGCAATCCCTTTCCCACTGCCACAAGATCCGCATTCGCTTCCTCGATCATTCTGTCACCGGCGGAAGCCGTAATCCGGCCGACAGCAATGACCGGGACCGAGAGGTTGTGCTTCATCGTTGCGGCGAGGTCTTCGATCACCGCGGGTTTGAAAACGGCCGTAGTACGATTCGTCGGTGTTGCGGGACCGAACGCTGACACGTGCACCCCATCCACACCTGCCTTCTGCGCGAGTTTCGCCACTTGTATGGCTTCGCCCAGGGTGGTGCCTAGTTCGATACCGTATTCGCGCCCATTCATTCTCACCCAGACGGGGAACCCCGGCCCGGTTGCCGCCTTCACCCCTTCGATGATCTCTATCAGGAACCGTGCCCGGTTCTCAACAGACCCGCCATAGGCATCGGTCCGCCTGTTCGACGCTCCCGAGATGAAGGAATCTATCAGGTAACCGTGCGCTCCATGCAGTTCAACCGCGCCGAATCCTGCCTCCCGGGCCCGTTCGGCAGCACGTACGAAAGACCGCACAGTGCCCTCGATTTCGTCGAGGCTCATTTCGCACGGCACTTCGCCCCCCGGGGCAGGAACTGCAGAAGGCGCCACAGGCGGGATTCCCGTGAGTCCGGATCGGGCCATTCTGCCGCCATGGTGAAGCTGGATTGCGGCGACGCTTCCGTGACGCTTGATACATGCGGCCAGATCGCGAAGGCCTTCGACCAGCGAATCATCATGGATTCCGAGCTGGTTGACGAAGACATGCCCAACCGGCTCGACGTATGTGGCCTCCACTACAATAACGCCCACGCCTCCGCGAGCTCGGGCCTCGTAGTGTGCCTTGATTCTCTCCGTGACCCGTCCCTGCTCGTCCGCATATTGTGTGGTAATAGGGGCGAATACCAGCCTGTTTCGGAACATCAGCGGGCCGAGTCGAAACGGAGTCATCACTGGTCTTACCATAGCGCTCTCACCTCTTCGTAAACCACATCAAGGAAATCAGTGCCCCAGGGATGAGCCGACGAAATCCCTCTGACCGCGCACGAACTTCTCCACAGGAGTCTCTCTCTTGCCCTCGAGTTGCACGCTCTTCAGCACCAGGACACCTTCGCCTGCCTGCACACCAATGAACGAGGTTCCATTATGCCGCACGTCAACAACGGTGCCGGTTGTACCGACACGAGGAACCATCAGCGGCATTGCCCTGTGTATCTTCAATCGGCGCCCCTTGTACATCGTGTGGCTTCCGGGCCACGGATTGTAGGCTCGCACCTCTCGCCACAACCTTTCCGCGCTGCGCGACCAGTCCAGTCTCCCGTCTTCGGCAATGATCTTCGGGCTGTACGTCGCCTCTTCCTCCCTCTGCGGATCAGTTGCAAGCTCTCCAGCGACCCATGGTCCGACTGTTTCCACCAACAGTCGCGACCCCAGTTCGGCCAACCGCCCGGTGAGGGTGCCGGTAGTATCCTCGTCATCTATCGATACCCTCTCCTGGCGTATCACCGGCCCCGTATCGAGGCCTTCGTCCATCAGCATTATCGTAGTCCCCGTCTCTTCGTCTCCGCTCAGTAGTGCCGAGGCCACCGGTGAAGCTCCGCGATGTCGCGGAAGGAGCGAGGGGTGCACGTTAAGGCACCCGTGATTCGGCACGCGGAGTATATCGCACGGCAACAGATACGAGAACGCCGCTACCACAACCACGTCCGGATTGAGTTCCCGCAAGTGATGCAGCGCAGTTTCAGTCCTGAGGCTTTCCGGCTCGAACACTGCGAGTCCCTGCTCCATGGCCAGCTGTTTTACCGGAGAGCGCGCGGAATGCCTGCCGCGACCCGCCGCACGGTCGGGTCGCGTGTACACTGCCACGATCTCATAGGGACTGCGCACAAGAGACGTAAGTACAGGGACACCAAAGTCAGGGGTACCCATGAATACGATTCGTACGCTCACGTGGAACTCATTTTCAGGGATTTCGTCCGTTTATGTCAAAGGTGCCCTAGAGAACCCCAAAAACCTTTGCTAGATTAACTGCCATGGTCTTGATTCCCCTTTTCCCGGTCCCATTTGTCCCTCTTCTGGCCTGACTTCTTCCCTTCAGGTCGTTCTTGGGGTATACGCATCTTTGTTGATGCTATTGGAGGTGTAGTTGGAGTCGGCACACGTCATCTGGCAGAAGGCACTCGGCGAACTGCAAACCCAGGTCAGTAGGGCCAATTACAATACGTGGTTACGCAACAGCCAGGGCATTGCCTTTGAGGAAGGCGTGTTCATCGTGGGCACTCCCAGCGCGTTTGTAGCCGAATGGCTGACGAAGCGTCTCCATTCGCTCGTCAAGAAGACCCTCGCCAATGTCAGCGGAGTCGACACTCAAGTAGAGTTCCGCGTACATAATGGTGCTCGCCCACATGTACGCACAATGCCGGCGGGCTGCCTCGCAGATGGGGGAGTGGTAGCTCCTTCGTGCAGTGTCGATCAGGCCGGAGCCAGATGCACATTCGACAATTTCGTGGTGGGGCCCTGTAACCGGCTTGCCTATGCAACCGCACTTGAGATAGCTGAGAATCCACTGAGCACCTTCAATCCTCTGTATCTGTACGGAGGAACGGGACAGGGCAAGACACACCTTCTCCAATCCATTGCGCACAGCGCCCAACAGAACACCAGGGACACACTGTATACCACGGCGGAGCGCTTCACCGATGAGTTTGTAATGGCCGTCAAGCAGAAACGGGTTGAGGATTTCCACGCACGCTTCAAGTCGCTCTCGCTCCTGCTGTTCGATGATATTCAGTTTCTGGCAAGCAAGCGCCAGACACAACAGTGCTTCTACCATATATTCGATGAGTTGCATCAGAGAAACTGTCAGATTGCCGTGGCCGGGGACCACCATCCGCGTGATATCAATCTGCTGTCGGAGAAGCTGCGCAGCCGCCTCGAAAGCGGAATGGTGGCCTGTCTCCAGCCTCCTGACATCGATTCACGTATGACCTTCCTCCAGGCCAAAGCAGCCGAATCGGACATCCGCCTGCCGCAGGACGCATTGCGATTGCTGGCGGAAGAGGTTCGTGGCAACATGCGGCAGCTTGAGGGAGCGATCGTCTATTTGACGGCTCAGTCTCGCATCTCGGGTGACCCAATCAATGCACAGTCTGTCCACAGGCTGCTGAGCAGCCTGTCCACATCAGGCGACAGCAAAGCGATACTACGTGCTGTTGCAGACACGTTTGATGTATCAGTCGAAGATCTCATCGGTAAGAAACGGGATCGGAGAACTGCCCTTGCGCGCCATGCGGCGATGTATCTCCTGCGAAAACACACCAGCAGCTCCTTTGCTGATATCGGCCGCGAGCTGGGTAATCGCAATCACGCTACCGTCCTCCATGGCTTCAACCGCATTGAACAGGAGCTTGCGCATAACCAGAGGCTGGACAGGCAACTCTCTCGCATCGTCAGCCATCTCTCCTCATCTGCGGACATGTAGACAGACTGTTGATAACGCACCTGTCCATCTGTAGCAAAGCGTCGATAACTCACCCCGCGGCCATAACAACCTGTGACCTCACCACGAACAATTGTCAAGGATTCGTTCGTGACTCTCGCACCACTTATCCCTATCCTCCTCACTGATATAATCTTTCACTCTTACTGTATTAACTATTAAGAGGATACTAATGAAACTAGGAATACTCGGGGGCACGTTCGATCCGGTACATGTGGGACATATATTCATTGCTGAAGAAGCACGCATACGGCTTGCGCTTGATAAGGTGCTGTTCATACCGGCAGGCAACCCGTGGTTGAAGGTTGACCATGCAGTAACGCCTGCCGCGCACAGAGTGGAAATGGTGCGTCTGGCAATCGCGAAACACGCTCATTTTGAGCTGTGTACGGTCGAAGTGGAACGGAGCGGCCCCACTTATAGTGTCGACACACTTGAGCACTTGCGCACAAAGTGCGGCGATGAAGTGTACTTCATTCTCGGATTGGACAGTTTTGTGGATCTGCCTCTGTGGAAGAATCCTGAAAGAATGGTCCGGTTGTGTACGCTTGTCGTGGTTCCCAGGTCCAGCACCAATCTGCCTGAGCTTGGTGAGGTTGCTGAGAGAGTGGACGGATTGACGCGCGAAAACGTGGTGACGCTCGACTCTCCGATGATAGGTATCAGTTCTTCAGGAATACGCGATAGAATCGCACGCGGACTGCCTATCGACTACCTTGTGCCTGGTGAGGTTGATCGGTATATCATAGCCCACGGGTTGTATCGCAACAGGTAGTTACTAGACATCAAGGTTCTCGACGGCCTCTGCATGATCCTGGATGAAGTTCTTGCGCGGCTCAACTTCGCTCCCCATCAGTATCTGAAATGCCTCGTCTGCGGCAGCACTGTCCTCGATCTCGACGCGGAGCAATGTCCGGGATTCTGGATTCATCGTGGTGGACCACAGTTGTTCTGGACTCATCTCTCCGAGACCCTTGTAGCGTTGTACTTCCGCCTTACCACCCAACGTCTGCACTGCCTCGTTCTTCTGATCTTCCGTGTATACCCACATCTCCTTCTTACCGGCATGCACGCGGTATAGCGGTGGTTGCGCGATATAGAGGTGCCCCTCCTCAATTAATTCCGGCATGTGGCGGTAGAAGAACGTCAGCAGCAAAGTCCTTATGTGTGCTCCGTCGACATCGGCATCCGTCATGATAATGATGCGATGATAGCGCAACTTGCTGAGGTCGAGTCCATCCGCGCCCGCCCTCAGGGCTGTTGCGAGAGCCCGGATTTCCTCATGTGCGAGGATCTTGTCCTTTGGAGCCTTCTCCACGTTGAGTATCTTGCCGCGCAGCGGCAGAATCGCCTGAAAACGGCGATCACGGCCCTGTTTCGCGGAGCCCCCTGCGGAGTCTCCCTCGACCAGGTAGAGCTCACAAACCTCAGGGTTCTTCTCGGCGCAGTCTGCCAGTTTCCCGGGGAGCGTCGATGTCTCGAATGTGTTCTTCTTGAATACGAGCTCTCTCGCTTTGCGCGCAGCCTCACGAGCCCGAGCTGATACGAGGCACTTGTCGATTATCTGGCGGGCCTCATCGGGGTGCTGCTCGAGGTAGAGTCCAAGCTGATCTGCGACGATCGACTCGACGTGACTCCTTACCTCAGGATTCCCGAGCTTGGCCTTGGTCTGTCCTTCGAACTGTGGGTTAGCCAGCTTGACACTCACGATGGCCACCAGACCCTGCCGCACGTCGTCTCCGCTCAGGGTCGGATCGCTCTCCCTGGTCACCTTGCTCTTCCTCAGATAGTCGGTAAGGACGCGGGTCAATGCCGAGCGGAATCCGGTCAGGTGTGTGCCCCCATCGCGCGTATTCACGCAGTTGGCGAAGGAGATAACATTCTCTGACATGCCGTCGTTGTACTGCAGTGCCACCTCAACCGATGTGCTATCCACGACTCCGGACAGGTAGATCGGCTGTGGATGGATGGCGTTCTTGTCACGACTCAGGCGGCGCACGTAACTCGCGATGCCACCCTCGAAGTAGTATGTTCTGTCCTCATTGATCCGATGGTCCCTGAGATGGATCGTAACGCCCTTGTTAAGGAAGGTCATCTCTCGCAGGCGCTGTGAGGTCGTGGTGAAATCGTAGGTGATGTCCTCGAATATTTCCCGGTCGGCCAGGAACGTTACCCACGTGCCAGTCGTGTCACATTCGTCGATTACCGTAATGTCTCCGGTCGGAATGCCCCGCGCGTACTCCTGGAGATACACTTTGCCGTCGCGGCGCACCTCGACCCGCATTCGCTGCGAGAGCGCATTGACTACCGATGCGCCGACCCCATGCAGGCCGCTGGAAACGTTGTACAGATGGTTGCCGAACTTACCCCCGGCGTGAAGCCTGGTCATTACGGCCTCAAGGGCGGTGATGTCGGCCGTAGGCAAGAGGTCGACCGGGATACCCCGGCCATTGTCCTTAACAGTAATACTGTTGTCGTGATGGATCTCGACCTGTATCAGATCGCAATACCCGGCCAGAGCCTCATCAATGCTGTTGTAGACAATCTCGTAGAGCAGGTGCTGCAGTCCCTCGAACCCGGTCCCGCCGATATACATACCGGGACGAAGCCGAACGGCCTCGATCTCATCCAGTATCTGTATGTCGCTTGAGGTGTACTCTCGACGGCGGATCGTCTCGTTTTCGGCAGACATGCGCAGGCGTTCCTCGTTGGTCACAGGAGTTCGTTCAAACCTGAGAATAGATGGTCACCTCTGAGATTATGAAGACTGCAGGGTGACGGCGCCACAGCTGGAAACACACAGAAAGTATACCACAAGGAACGGCAGACAGCTACGAACATGGCGAGTCCGCAGCGTTCATGCGCGCAGATGCATGTGGAGAGAGTCCTGTGCTACCGTCTGCTGGACGTTGGCTGTCATATCACGTAGCATGGCCTCTCCTCTGCTTACCTCGTCCTCACCCAGGATGATGGTATGTCGTACGCCGAGGGCGTTGGCCTGTCGCAGTTGCGACTTAAGGCTCTTGCCACCGGTGGACGTGATCACACCGATCTCCATGTCCCTCAGGCGCCTGCTCAGTTGTACTGCTGCATGTCTTCCTGCATCGCCAAGATGGGCAATGTAGACTGTGGGAGTGTCGACAGGCGGCACTTCGATGCCCTGTTCCTTCAGGTTCAGGATGATTCGCTCGATGCCTGTGGCAAAACCGACACCGGGCGTTGGTTTGCCGCCGATCTGTTCGATCAGCCCATCGTATCTGCCACCGCCCACAATCGCACTCTGGCCGGTCTGCCGTTCCGGCAGCACCTCGAACACGGTTCTTGTGTAGTAATCGAGTCCCCGTACCAGCTTGTGATTCAGCGTGAAGGAAATATCCAGCAGGCGAAGCTGTTTCTGCACTTCGCCAAAATGCGCTTCGCAGTCCGGGCAAAGGTAGTCGGATATGTGAGGCGCCTCGTCCGCGAATCTCCGGCAGCCTGGCTCCTTGCAGTCGAGCAGGCGCAGGGGGTTCCGCACCATCCTCACGCGGCAGTCGTCACAGACTTCGGACGAGATCGCCTCGTAGTGATTGCGCAGAATCGCGACGTACTGAGGCTGACACTGGCGGCAGCCGATACTGTTGAGCAGGACCGAAAGGTTGCACAGCCCAAGAGAAGAAAGGAACCCGATTGCCAGCTCTATTACCTCGACATCCAGAGTGGCTGACGGGTCTCCGAGCGCCTCGCAGCCGAACTGGTGGTGCTGGCGGTATCTTCCCGCCTGCGGTCGCTCGTAACGGAATGTGGGGCCCAGGTAATAGAGCCTGACCGGTTGTGGGAGGTTCGCCATGCCGTGTTCTATGTAGGCGCGGCAGACCGGAGCGGTGTTCTCAGCACGCAGCGTGAGTTTCTGACCGCTCCGGTCCTCGAAGACGTACATCTCCTTCTCCACGAGGTCGGTACCGCTTGCGTCGCTCCGTGCGAACAGGCCGTAGTCCTCGAAGACCGGAGTATCGAGCCGCTGGTATCCGTACAAACGACACACATCGGCGGCACGCGACTGAACGAATGCCCAGTACGCCTGTTCCGCCGGCAGTATGTCGACTGTTCCCCTGGGTGCCCTGTACACGACCGGTTGATTGCGCTCCTCGTTCTCTGGATGGGAGGGGATTGTCAGGCGACGGCCTTCATGCCTCGAGAGAGCGCCTCGTAGTTCAGTTCGAGTCGGTCAGGCGGCAAGCTCTCCTGGAGTTGGGCCTTGATGTCATCGGGCGTGAGCGTAAGCTGTTCAGTGCCCAGCACGGCGCCGATCATCACAATGTTCATTGCGATGGGGGCTCCAAGCTCCAGCGCGATTGCCGTTGCATCGAGGAACCAACACTGCTTCGTCAGGTTCCCAATTCCCTCTTTGAGTTCATCGATATCGGGATACTTATCCCGGTTCGCGGACACGCCAGCCGGAACCACCGGATACGTGTTGCTGATACATACGGTCTCGGGGTTGCCGTACTTCTGTACCATGCGAAGCGCCTCAAGGGGCTCCAAGCCTATGATGAGGTGCGCCTTGCCCTCCGGCATCAGGGGGCCGTACTCGCGCTTCTCTGACACCCGGACACTACTGAACACGGCTCCGCCCCGTTGAGCGGCTCCGAATGTCTCGCCGATGGTGGCAAAGCCGCCCTTCCTGATGTAGGCACTGCCGACCATGCCGGAGAGCAGGATGTTGCCCTGGCCTCCGACGCCACAGATGATGAGGTTCAAGGGATCAGCAGAGATAGCCATTATGCTCGTTCCTCCTTCACGATCGCCTTGCTCGGACAGAGATCCGCGCAGAGTCCGCACTCGGCGCAGAGGGCCTCAAGGATCATCGCCTTATCTGAATGCGCGTCGTATCCCACGCCGGGACACTGCAACACGCGGTAGCAGAAGCCGCACTTGTCGCCCCTGCACTTCTCCTCTTCCACCCAGACCTTATACGGGTGCTTCCTTTCCTCGCGCATGCGCTGCAGTTCGCAGGCATGTCGCAGGATGAGAACCTTGACACCGCCCTCGTCCTTGAGGAGATCCATCAGCATGGCAGTGGAGGCCTTTGTATCAAAAGCGTCCACGACCTCAACGCGGCAGCCGAGAGTTCGACATAGTTCCTCGGCACTCACGATCTGCGCGGGATCCTGTGTCGCTGTGCGTCCCGTTCCCGGGTGCGGCTGGAAGCCGGTCATCGCGGTAATGGAGTTGTCGAGGATGATGGCGACCATGTTGGCTTTGTTGTAGATGGCGTTCACCAGCGGCGTGATGGACGCATGGAAGAAGGTGGAGTCGCCGCAGATACCTATTACCGGTTGCTTGAAGCCGAATTGCTGCAGCTGTCCGAACCCACACGCCTCACCAAGCCCGCCGCCCATGCAGTGCAGCGTGTTGGTAAGCTGGGTGCCGTCAGGGAACGCATCCATCGTGTAGCAGCCGATGTCGCTGGTTACCACCGCGTCACGACCATCCCGCTTGATTGCATTCCCGATACTGTAGAAGCTGGCCCTGTGCGGACAGCCTGCGCACCAGATAAGGCCCCGATTCACGACCATCTTGCCGGCGATCTCCTCGACCTTGGTCGAGTATTCGGGATCGCGTGCGACATACTCAATGCCGAATATCTCGCACAGTGCGGCGATGACCTTGTCCGGGTTGTTCTCTCCTACATAACTCATGTGGCCGGAGACCTTGCCCAGAATCTCGGGCGGCTCGGAAAGCCTTGCGTCGGCGATGGCCGCTTTGGCGTGAGTCTCCACGTATGGATCGACTTCCTCGACGATAAGCACACGCTTGGCCTTCTGGATGTGTGAGACCACGAGCCTCGACGGGAATGGCCACAGAGTGCCGAGCTTCAGGATGCCGACCTTCGCTTCGAGACCGAGCTCCTCGATGGCATCTCGGGAGCACAGGACGCCGCTGCCGCAGGATATGATGAGCAACTCGGGATTCTCCGGTCCCTCGTAGGCATTAAAGGACGACTCTTCGAAGCGTTCACGGATTTGTGCCATCTTCTCAACCAGGATGGCGTGCTTGGGAGGTGCGATGTAGGGAGTGAACATCTTTGTTCGGTCGTACTTCGCTTTGCGGTCCGCCTTGTGGTACTCGCCAACTTGCACTCGGCCGCGGGCGTGCGCCAGTCGAGTGTAGTCGCGAAGCCAGCAGAAGATTCCGAACTCTTCGGATAGATCGAAGAGGTACTTCGTCATTTCGTACGCTTCCTGGAAACTGGAGGGCTCGAGCAGTGGCGCATTTGCCATCTGCGCGACCCAGCGGGTGTCCTCTTCGTCGCCGCTGGCATGGGACTGCGGGTCATCTGCAACTACCACAAGCATCGCGCCGTTCTGGTCTCCAAGCGTTGCCAGATTGATATGCTGCAGCGTGTCCATTGCCACGTTCAGCCCGGCGTTCTTCATTGAGCTTATGCTCCGGAGCCCGGCATACGCCGCAGAAAGCGCTGCCTCAGTAGCCACTTTCTCGTTGCTGGACCATTCAGCGTGCAATCCGGCGTCCTTCGCAGCCTGTGCGAAGTTGGTCAGGATCTCCGACGATGGAGTTCCGGGATAGGCCGCGCAATACTGCACGCCAGCCTCGAGTGCTCCGCGGGCGATTGCCTCATTCCCCTGGAGCAGGTGGTACGAGTCGGGTGCAAGCTTAGCCAAGTTTGGCATATTGTCCCCCTAATCCTTTGTTGTACTATGATTCTCTTCCGCGTGGCATAAAACACGCGCGCTACTCAAAACATACAGAAACCGAACCTATCCGGTCGAACGTGGCCCGGAGGCTGGATCCTGCCTCGACGGTGACAGCCTGTACGAAGCTTCCGGACATAACAAACTCGCCTTTCTTAAGCGAGATCCCGTACTCGGTCAACTTGTTGGCCAGCCAGGCAACCGACTCGGCGGGATTGCCGAGGACTGCTGCTCCCGCGGCAGTGCTGACGAGAGAGCCGTTCTTTTCGAGCACGAGGCCCACGTGGCGCAGATCGATATCCTCTATCGGTGTGAGTTTGCCTCCCAGAATCATGAGCGCGGCCGATGCGTTATCCGAAATGGAATCTTTGACGGTGATCTTCCAGTCTTTGTAGCGGCTGTCGATCACCTCGAACGCAGGCAGCACTCCCTCCGTCGCCTCAATGACATTGGCTACGTTGATGCCGGGGCCCTTGAGGTCCTCTTTAAGGAGAAATGCAAGCTCGGGCTCTATCTTCGGAAGGATGAGGCTGCTCATGGGGATCGGAGATCCTTCGCGGGCTACCATCCTGTCGACAATCATGCCGTAATCCGGCTCCCGGATGTTCATCTGATCCTGCATCGCCTTACTCGTCAGGCCGATCTTCTTGCCGACGATGATGGCGCCACCCCTGACAAGCGTATCGAACGTCTTCAGCTGGATGGCATATGCATCCTCATACGAAACGTCCGGATACCGCTCGGTGAGTGCCACTATAGGAACGCATGACTTCTCTGCTTCAATAAGCTCGCCTGATACCTGGGCGATTTGCTCCTTGCTCAGCGGCATAAGGCCTCCTTTGTGGCATGCGCTGCCATACTCGATCGCAGACGGCACTATTGTACCAGACCTTCGGGCCGCTCACCGACGGGGGAAGACCCGCTGTCTGGTTGCACTGCCTGCCCTGGCTGCAGCGAACAGGCCCACGGGAACACATACCGCGGGCCTGTTCGCCGAATTGCTAGCAGACCGGGGCCATGGCAGGGAAGTACTGGACCGTGCCGTCAGGAACCACCGCAACCTTGGCCTTGTCGCCATAGTTTGCCTTCAACTGCTCCAGCGTCTCAGGCCAGTCGCGGGTGAAGTTGACCATCTCGTAGGGTGCCAGCCAGTCGATTCCAACCAGGTCGGGATGGGGCTGCATTACGGTCAGTCGCTTCGTGTTGACCGGAAGACCGGTCTTCGGCCTGAAAGAGCGACCACCGAGGTTCTTGCCGAAACTGCGGCTCCAATAGTGGTTGATCTGACCCTCGGGAGTGACGACCAGCAGTACAAGGTCGCCTCCGCTGTTCTTCAGCATCGGCGCGGTTACTGCCGGCGCGAGCAGCATCTCATTCGCCTTGGAGAAGCAGTTGGCTACCACGATGTCGCAATCCTCCGCCGGGTCGGTCGCCCAGTACTCTCGGGCCACGTTGACGCCCTCGATGTGCGCATCGACGACATCCCCGACGAAGAGGTGCGTGACCTTGCGCTCGAGGTTATAGATGCAGTCCACCTTTATGTCGAGCCCAGCCATCCGAGCCGCATCATTCATGTCCTGCTTGAGGATGTTGCCCTCATACTTGCCGATGCCGGCGGTCGGGTGCGGGAAGAGCCTCGTGTGGTTAAGGTCGATGGTTTTAATCGACGCGACACCGGGCAGGATGATCTTGCTGCCACCGCCAAAGCCGCTGAACGGGTGTGGCACGATCGAACCGATGCCGATTTTGTAGTCGCAACGCATCATCTCTGCGTTGAATTCCATCGGGATGCCCTGCGAACTGGGGCCCACCGGGGTACAGTTCTCGTATGGGTTGTGGTTGTACACCGGGAACCGTGCCATGACATCCTTACCCAGCTTCTTCGTGAAGTCGATGCCGTTCATAGACCCATGCGCGCCGATGGCCGCAATGAAGCGAATCTGGTTGTCCTTAATACCGGCGGCGGCCAGCTCCTCGAGTATGTACGGGATTATGTCCGCGCTCGGCGTGGCCCTGGACATGTCGTCGAAGAGGATGCAGATCTCCTTCTTGCCCTTTGCTCCATCGCGAATGGAAGGGGTACCGATGGGATTCGCAAGCGCCTTGCGGAAACCGGCATCATCGAGTGGTGGGGTTCCGTCGCCACGGTGTCTGAGGACCGACACGTCCCAAGACTCGGGAAAACTGACATCGAGTTCTGTGTCGCCGTACCATGCGAGTATAGGCAGGGTCATCTTGTTGTTGCTCATGCTTCCTCCTGTTATTGCTCCATCGTTTGCGTTACGCGAGCGGGCCGACCAGGAAGAGGCCATTGTCTCTATCCTGTCCGAGGATCTCCGACTTGGTCTGTCTGCCCGAGGCAACCTGAAGTGCCTCTGCGTACAGCTCGGCTCCAATCTCGGCAATGTGTTCCTTCCTGGTCAGGTCGACGTAGAAGTCGATGTTGTCCTTCATCTTCTCGTAGCTCGGCCCGTTGGCGGTTACCTTGATCACAGGGACGAACGGGGTACCAAGAGGCGTGCCCCTCCCCGTGGAGAAGAACATCACCGTTGCCCCAGCCGCGGCCATGGCCGTGAGAGAAGGTGCATCGAAACCGGGACCATCCGCGATGGAGAGACCAGCCCTGGTTGGACGCTCTCCGTACTCGTAGATCTCCTCAATCGGCTCGGTGCCGCCCTTCGAGATGGCGCCGAGAGACTTCTCCTCAATGGTGGTGAGGCCTCCCTGGATATTGCCCTTGGTGGGGTTCGTTCCGCGCATGTCGACGCCCTTCTCGAGAAAGCGCTCTTCGTAACGGCGTACGAAGTCGATTATCTGCTGTCCTACCTCGGGGGTTACGGCGCGGCGCGCCAGCAGGTGCTCGGCGCCGATGAACTCGGTAGTTTCGCTGAAGACCGCTCTGCCGCCCTGTTTCACCAGAATGTCGAACGCAGCACCGATTGCCGGATTCGCACCAAGACCGGACGTAGTGTCAGACCCGCCACACTCCGCTCCGAACATGAGTTTCGAATCGTCGAATTGCTCGCGGTTGATCCTGCTCGCATCGCTCACCATCTGTCTCGCGACCCGCGTCGCTTTCTCTGTCGTCGCGATGGTGCCGCCGACTTCCTGAATCACGAACTTCTCGACGGGCTTTCCGGAGGCGGCAATCTTCTCGGCGATGCCGTCGATGTCGATCGGGTCGCAGCCGAGACTGATAAGCACCACGGATGCGATGTTCGGGTTCAGGGCCAGGTTCGTCAGCGTGCGGTTAGCCATTTCGAGGTCAGACGGAGTCAGGGCACAGCCCTGCTGGTGTAAGAATGGCACCGAACCTCTTACATTGTCGCTGACCTGGCGTGCGGTTGCCGTTGCACAGACGACCGTGGGCACAATGGCTACATGGTTTCGTGTTCCGACCAAACCATCCGGCCGAGGGTATCCCCAGAAGCTCATTTCCGTGCACCTGCTGTTACATCGCCGCGGCCCCTGGTGCTGGCGACGTTATGCACGTGCACGTGTTCGCCGGGGGTGATATCCATCGAAGCCTCGCCAATAACCTCGCCGTATTTCAATATTGGAGAACCAGCCTTGATATCGATCAAACTGAACTTGTGCCCGAACTGTACGGGATTCAGCAGCTTCACCGAGACCGGCTTATCATCTACCGCCAGTTCAATCGTGTCACCGGCACTCAGGTCGGTGAGAGCGGTAGCTACGTTGTCCTTGCTGTTCAGTACGATTGCCTTCCTCTCCATGTGACTCCTTTCGAGCAAACCTTATGTATTACAGCAGCCAGAGCATTATATCATTGACGTTGGTTCCCGTTGGGCCGGTGACATTGAGAAATCGTTCACCGCTCCGCTTCTCGAGTTCTTCGAAGAAGCCATATGAGTCGAACGCTGCCAGGAAATGCTCCGGCTCCAGTCCGTGCTGGCGGGCAAGGCGCACGGTATCTCCATCTACTGCGGCTCCCGCTGCCGGAGCGGTGCCGTCGATACCGTCGGTACCGGACGCGAGCACCGTCCACTTTCGTCCGGCGATTCTAACAGCAGCCATCAAAGCATAGTGCAGCATACGCCCTCCTGTGCCCGCAACGCCCGGAGGGATTGAGACTGTCGGCTCACCGCCACTCATGAGCAGTGTCGTTCTCCCGTCCGCTTCTGACAGCGAAGTTGCGAGACACAGATGGCGCTCAAGGGACTCTTCTACCGAACCCAGGACCGGTTGCACGTCCAGATGTACTTCGTCCGCTATCGTCGAATGGTCCGTTGAGGAAAGCTGCTCGTGCAGCGACCAAAGGACTACCGCGTTTGATGCGACGATCACGTTGTGTGTTCGTTGAGCCAGCTGTTCCTTCCACAACTCAGCCCTGCGCACCTCCTCGGGATCGCCCTTCAGCAGATGATGCCGGCAGCATTCAGGAATTCTTTCCCACAACCCATACAATTTCAGCACGTTGACCGCATCGCCGCATGTAGTGGAATCAGGCACCGTTGGACCGGAGGCGATGCTTGAAAGATCATCCCCGATCACGTCGGACAGCACGAGCGTGACGAAGGTTGCTGCGGGTGCCGCCAGCCGGAGTCTGCCGCCCTTCACCCGGCAGAGATGTTTCCGCACGGTGTTGATCTCCTGTATGGTGGCGCCTCCGGTGACAAGGGTCCTGTTGGCTTCCCGGAAATCCTCGAGAGAGATGCTCTCTCCCGGGAGCGTCAGCAACGAAGAGCCACCTCCGGAAAGGACCGCGATGACGAGATCCTCGTGGCCAGCGCCTGAGATGAGGTCGAGCGCGGCCTGTGCGCCTTCGACGCTCGCCCGGTTGGGGTTGGGGTGATCGGCCGCGAAGAAGGTGACGCCCGGCACGGAAGCCGCCGACTGGTCACGATAGACGTTGACGGTACCGCCCGCAAATCTGGCCCACAAACCGGCATCCTCCTGCAGCGTATCAATGACGCTCCTCGACATTGGTACGCCGGCCTTTCCCGCTCCCACAAGATAGATGTGCCTGAGACTGTCGACAGAAAACCGTGTGTCAGCGACGACCAGCGCTTTGTCGTGAGCAGACCAGTGAAATGAGGAACTCGTCGCACTGTAGGCGTCCGCCAGAGGAAGGACGACACCCTTGAACAGGGAGATGAGCTTGTCTTTTCTGCCGCCTTCGTGCATGCCCGGGACTCACAATTCCCCGAACGGGGGAGCTTTGTCACGAAGAGCGGCCTATACGCTCAGCCACTCACCGGGACAGGCCGAAGCAAGTATATCACCTGTGAAGCCTCCGCGGATTGTTCCGGAATCGCGCTGTCAAGAACAGTTCATATGAGGGGTTCCAAAGAGGTGTAGTTACGTGGCTGCTGGAAGCGCAGCGAGGGTCCGTGGAAAGAGCGGCCTGCCAGGGCCCTCGAGAGTGCGCTCAAACAGCGAAGATGTAGTACAAGCCCGCACCGATAAACACAAGTGCCGCGATGAAGCGAATCGCGTGATCCGCGCTTGCCAGCCTGTCGGTCCAGGAGGAGACACGGGCCACGCCCAGTGATAGAAGAGCCCCGAAGAACAGGACGGGGACTCCCGTGCCAATGGCGAAGATGGCTGGCAGAGCAATTCCTCCGGTGGATTTCAATGCGAGGGGAACCAGAACAGCAAAGAAGAGCACAGCGCTGTAGGGGCAGAATGCCAGTGCGAACAGTGCCCCGAGGGGAAAGCCTCCTATGACCCCCATGTCCCCGAACCTCGCACCCAAGCGCTGTATCCCGTCGCCCCCCGACAGCACCGGAAGTCGGTGAATCACCAGGAGGACTATTCCTACGAAGATGAGGAACGGGCCAATGAATGTTGAACCCGCTCCCTGCAGGAAACGGGACAATGCGTTTACCTCAAGTCCAACCAGCACAATGAGTATGCCGGCGACGGTGTACGAAAACATGCGCCCCAGCGTATAGAGCACAGCCGTCAGGAACGCGTGGCCGGGCTGTGTCGCCTTGCGACCCACGTAGGCAAGGGCCGCCACGTTTGTTGCCATGACGCAGGGGCTGATGGCGCACAGCAATCCGAGGAGGACCGCCGATACCAGCGGCACACCAGTTGCCATTGCCGCGGCCACGCTCATGATGCGCCGTGCCTCGCAAGTGCGTCGCGCACATGAACTTCCACACAGGACGCGAGCGCCTCATCGTCGCCCATCACGCTCCATATGTCTCGTACTGTAGTGGCCGTGAAGTGACCATTCTCATGCTCCACGATAACCAGGTCGTAAAGCGGACTGCCGAAAGTATCGAGGACCTCTTGGTTATCAAAGTCGTCGGATACTATGACGAAGAATCGGAGTGAGCCGTTCCGCAATTCATTCGCAAAGCGGACTTGCACGGCGTCCTTGATCACTACCCCGAAGTCTGCCATGCACTCACACGGGTTGCCCTCCTCGAAGTAGAGGACGTCGACGCCATCTTTCGTACGTGCTGTGTACTGCTGTTCTCCTCCGGATGGCTGTTCGGCTGGCGGTGGCGGCTGCGGGTTCGCCTTCGAACAACCCATGGGGACAAGTCCCAGCGCGAGCAGAGTCAGCGCGATGCAGAGATACTGCGTTCTACTCATGTGATGTTCCCTCGTGCGCATAAAGGGTCGAATTACGGCCAGGGAGTGAGACGTCGCCGAAGCTATCCTTGTGCCTCTTGAATCAGCTTTCGCACGTCAGCCCTGGAAGGGACGTGGCCACTGGACACGACCTTGCCGTCGATGACCAGCCCCGGGGTCATCATCACCTTGTACTGCAGGATCTGCGACATATCCTTGACCTCCTCCACCTCGGCATCGATTCCCAGCTCCTCGAGGACCTCTCTGACCTGCTTCTCAACGCTTCTGCATTTGGCACAACCAGTTCCAAGAACCTTGATCTCCATTCATTCACCTCCTCAATGCTCAGTAACCCGAAGACGCGTCTTCGGCAGCCCGTATTCCATGATGCCGCTACAGCAGGTATCCCGCTATCCAGCCGACCAGCGTGCCAAGTATCACCAGCGTTGGCACGTACACCAGGGCTTTCTTCCTGCCGAAGACTCTCGCGATTGCGAGCCAGTTAGGCAGGCTCAGGCCCGGACCGGTGAGCAGCAGCGCGAGTGCCGGCCCCTTGCCCATACCCAGGTTCATAAGAGTGTCAACGAACGGAGCCTCGGTCATCGTAGCGAAATAGGTTACGGCGCCTATCAGCGTTGCGAAAAACGATTGTCGGATTCCTTCTCCTCCCAGGGCTGCCTCGATCCACTCGGGTCGCAGTATCACGCCTACCACACCGACGATGAATACTCCGACCAGCAACAGCGGGAATATCTGACGGACGAACCACCACGTCTCCCGCAGCCAATCGTTGATGCGGTCGCGCCTGTAGCTCTTCCAGACGTATGTGGCCACGATTCCCAGCCCAATGGCCCATACAACGACCTTCTGCCAGTACGGACCTTCAATGACGAGATAATTGGGGGACAACAGCCATGCCACCAGCAGGACGAGCAGTATGAGGCTCTTCCTGTCTATGATTTTGCCGCCACCCTGGTCCAGCATCGACATGCGCTGGAATTCCTCTTTTCGGAAGGCATATGCCATTACCGTTCCCACCA
>PUON01000133.1 GCA_003552125.1 Dehalococcoidia bacterium
ATGTCAATGAATTCGAGCCACGAGACTGAAACGCAACCGGATGCCATCAGGGCGTCCAGGGGTTAAGGAGAGTAGATGACTATACGCGCTGTGTTCTTTGACTGGATCAACACACTGGTGCACCTGGAGCCGGATCGTCACATACTGTCTGCGCAGGTCTGCCATGAATTTGGCATCGACCTGAGTGAGCGCGATGCACTGCGCGGAATCTACGCCGCTGAGCAGGAACTGCGTGGTACCCTCCCGCAGCAGTGGTCACCGGATGGAGACCCGGAAGTGTACCTGAGATACAACAACAGGGTGCTTGCGGAAGCAGGCATCGAGCCTCCGGACAAGACGACCGCGTTGAAGATGCTGCGACGCTTCGCGGAACGATACCGGGAGGTCGGGTTCGCCATGTTCGACGACACCTTGCCGACTCTTGCGGCGTTGAAAGAGCGTGGGATCACCACCGGACTGATCTCCAACATGCCACAATCGATGGATCCGGTGCTCCGCAAGCTCGGACTCGAAGGCCTGCTGGACATTACGGTTTCCCCTCTTGACGTAAATGGCGAAGGTAAGCCCGCCACGCCAATCTTTTTCGAGGCACTCAAACGAGCAGTCGCCAGCCCTGGCGAGTCAGTACACGTAGGGGATGAACACTTTTCCGACGGCGTGGGAGCCAGAGGTGCTGGCATGACCCCTGTGATAATCGACCGGTACAATATATTCCCATCGCTCAGTGACTATCATCGCATTACCTCTCTGCAACAACTCCCTTCACTACTTGCCATACTGGAATGAGGCAGCGAGCAAGAGATGCGTGAGCAGCTACGGCTGAGACCTTGAGGCACTCCTGTAACCTGTACGCGGCACGGGTCAGGGCGCTGAACCACCGGCTGACTCTCAACTCGTACAGCAATTCACGCCAACCACTCGCGCAATCAGATGCGACTGCCAACGCTTGCGTCGGATACAATACTCGAAAGTCAACCAAGGAAAGGAATAGGATCAGCCTTGCCTGAGACACTTAGGGAACTACGCGATGCGCTTCACATCCGGGACATACTCCTCGGACAGCTGCAGCAGGTCGACACGAGACTGATACAGAACGAGGAAAAGGACCCGAAGCTGCAGAACCGCCGCAACGGCCTGGTACGTCGGCTTTCGTCATCCGACGACAGTATCTCAAAGCTGCGCACCACACTGCTGGAACAGGCGGACCAAGCACGTGCAGCGCTTGCAGATGCTGAACAATCTCTGCGCGAGCTTGACGAACGGCTGCGCGATGGCATGATAACGGATGCGGCTCACCAGAAGAGAGCACGTGCTTTCCGTGGACGCATCAACACGCTGAGTGCTCAGGCGTCGCTTCTCGAAAGTGTATGCTCCGCCGAGAGTGCCCCCGAGATGGACAGGCTACGCACCGAGGCAATCACGAACAGCGATGTCAGCGTATCGGACAAGACTGACGCCATCATGCGACGCTACACTGAAAGGCGCCCAATTGATTGGCCTGGCGCATCGGTGCCTGAACGCCTTGGCATGGTATGGCGTGACGGCAAAAAGCAGCGATCCAGAAGATCAATCCTCACAAGCGCCGGAATCATTGGCGTGTTGACACTTGTCGTAATCGGGGCGCTTCTCATATCAGGCGCGTCGCGAGAACGGGACGCGACTGAGTTCCTGGCCGCCGGCGAAGTGCTCGTACCCGTACACGTTGAGGGCGCGCACGCAGTTCGGGAGATGACGTTTACCCTTGCGTACGACCCTAACCAGGTCACCGGCGTTTCGGTGATACAGGGCGAGGTGGGGCGTCTTGCAGTTATGCAGTATGACTTCCATCGCTCCGGGAATCTGAATGTGACCATACGCGATGTCGTCGGCGTATCCGGCACTGGCGAGATGCTCATCGCAAGATTCCGGACAGCAGAGGATGCCGAAGGCCTGATTCCCCTCACGTTCGCGTCGATTGAGGCGACCGACGCACGAAGTGGAGAAGATCTGCCAGTCTCGTCTGAAGCTGGCTGGATAGACGCGGAAAGTTTGCAGGTTTCTCCACCGACGGTTCGCTACATCACGCAATAGAGGCATGAGGTTTTGCATTAATCACTATCGGCCTCACAAACGGTTGTGGTGTGAGACTGATCGCGGTGGTGCGAGTCCACCTCGCAGGAAGGCAACTCCGATGCCGAGCAACATCAGGATGGCGCCCACCACTTCCGCGCCTTGAGGGGTCTCCGCCAGTACCAGCCATGCCAGTACTGTAGCTCCGACCGGCTCACCGAGTACAGCGATGGTCACCATCGTTGCGGACACGAAGCGCAGGGCCCAGTTGAGGGACACGTGACCAACAGCCTGCGGTACGAGGGCGAGTGCAATGAGGATTCCGTAAGTCACGAAAGAGTAGCCCACCAGGGGTGTCGCCGAGACAATCGCAGCGGCCAGGAGGACGATGGCCGCAACTGAGAAGACAACGGTCGAATACGCCAGCAACCCGGCCGTTTTCCGAATCCTCCGTCCGATCAACAGGTATCCGGCCATCGCGACGGCGGCTGACAGTGCCAGCAGGTTTCCAGACGGCGCCAGTCCCCCCTGCTGCCATCCCGCATAACCGATCAGCAAGGCACCTCCAATGGAGATCGCGATACCCACAAACGTGGTGTTCCGCAATCGCTCTCCGAAGAGGAGCCACGAAGCAAGGGCTGCAAAGAGCGGCGTGGCAGTAACCAGAACCACGGAACTCGCAACGGTAGTATATGACAGCGATGCGATCCAAAGACCGAAATGCACAGCAAGCAACAGGCCTGCAAGTGACAGCAGTCTCCATTCCCGTCTTACGAGAAGCGCCATCTCCGCTGATACGCGGTGAAGGCCGATAGGCAGCAACACGAGAGAAGCAATCGCCATCCTGTACGCTGCTACGGCGAGCGGCGGAGCGTCAGCAAGGCGGATAAGCACAGCCGCACAGGATATCGCGGCCACGCCAACGGTGAGCACGACTGAAGGCCTGCACACTACGCCTGCCACCTACTGCATGAACCCACGGACAGCCATGCAGACCCGGTTTCTCTAGTCGACACCAGAACCAACGTCCCCGTGGCGGCGGGGTCCCTGGTAGGCCTTGAGCTTACCAGCCATAACCTGGAGCTGCTCTATGACGCGCCCGTTGACGGATCGGGGAGGATACGAACCGTCCCGTCGCCTTCTGCCCGCCGGTACACCGGTCAGTATTTCGATCCCCTGATCGACTGAATCGATAGCGTACACGTGGAACTGTCCTTTACGAACCGCCTCGATTACGTCGTCCCGAAGGGTTAGATTGCGCAGATTCCGCGATGGAATCATGACTCCCTGCGTTCCGGTCAGACCCTGAGCCCGACAGATGCTGAAGAATCCTTCGATCTTCTGATTCACTCCACCGATGGGCTGCACCTCACCTTGCTGGTTAATGGATCCAGTGACCGCGATATCCTGGCTTAGAGGGATGTCAGCCAGGCTGGACAGCAATGCGTACAGCTCAGCACAGGACGCACTGTCCCCATCCACACCTCCATAGGACTGTTCGAAACATAGACTTGCCGTGAGTGATAGCGGGGCATCCTGTGCATACTTCCAGCCGAGGTAACCACTCATGATAAGAATGCCCTTATCGTGCGTGCTGCCACTCAGGTTCGCCTCCCTCTCGATGTTTATAACTCCATCGCGGCCAAGGTAAGTCCGACAGGTGATACGCGAGGGCTTCCCGAACGTAATATCGCCCATGCTGTAGACGCTCAGTCCGTTCACCTGCCCAGTGACGGAGCCATGGGTATCTATGAGAATGGTTCCTTCCTGCATCATCTCACGCATACGCTCGTCGGGCAGGTTATGACGAAAACGCCGCTCCTCAATCGCTTTCTCCACGTGGTTGCCACTGACCAGCTTCGCGTCCTCTTTGCGGGCCCAGTATTCGGACTCTTCGACCAGTTCTTTGATGAAAGCGAAACGTGACGAGAGCTTCTCCTGGTTAGCTACCATGCGCGAAGCGTATTCCATCACGCGACCGACTGCCGACCGATCGAAGTGTTTCAACTCGCAATCCACGCAACAGCCGGCGATAAATGCTGCGTACGACTTCATGTTGTCGACGTTGCGTGCCACCTCATAGTTGAAATCAGCCTTAACCTTGAAGATCTCCCAGAAGTCTTCATCGTAAGTTGAAAGGAGTTGATACAACATCGAGTCGCCTATCAGCACAACCTTGACGTGAATGGGAATCGGCAGAGGACGCAATCCCTGGGGAGCAACGAGTCCGAGTTGCTCGAATGGTTCTTCGATTCCAAGTTCCCGGGTTTTAAGGGCTCGTTTGAATGCAGGCCAGGCAGCCGGGCTTGCCAACACGTCCGCCGCACTGAGAAGAAGGTAACCCCCGTTCGCAAGGTGCAACGCACCCGGCTTAAGCATCGTATGGTCGCTGATGTAGCCACCCAGCATGAACTTCCGTTCAACCTTGCCAAAAAGATTCACGTAACTGGGATTCGTCTCAGTGACTATAGGGGGTCCTTCGGTGGCTCCATTATCGACAAACACGTTTATGTAGAATGGGAGGAAAGGGTCTGGGCCAAGGCGACTGACGTCGAACGCTGTTGCGATGGCTCCGGAAGATTTCTCGTTCTCTGTCGACTTGAAAAGGTCTGCCCGATCCAGAGTGTACGCTCTTAACTCCGTCAGGTACTGTGCGATCTGGGATAACTCTGCGTACTTGTCGATAAGAGGCTCAAAGAGTCGGGTGGCCGTATGCTCCGCGACCCGGCGGTCTTCCTCCTGCAGGCGCTCAGCAGTCTCGCGCTCAATGCCATGGACACCTTCGAACAAGGTTTCCAGATCCTTACGCAACTCATCGCGAGCCTTCTCAATCGCCTGCCTCTCGATCTCATCAAGCCCCATGAATTCATCCTGGGACAGCGCCTTGTTATCTTTCATCGGCACAAGAGCCAGACCGGCCTGAGTCGTCTGTATCATGAAGCCCTTCTTCGCGGCCTCGGAGCGGAGTTCATTGAACATCTCCTGCTGGCGGGTCTGGCTCTCATCCACGATGGCTTTTCGCTGCGCCTTGTACTCCTCCGAGGAGAAGGCGTTAGTCAGGTCTCTCCGCAGATGTTGAAGAAGGATTGCGATATCGTCACGGAACACTCTGCCATTACTCCGGGGGAGCTCTACTACACGTGGACGGTCGGGCTGTGAGAAGTTGTGGATGTAACACCAGTCGCTGATCCGATAGTCTTCCTCCCTCCCACGCCGCTCCTCGATGAGCTTGGCGATGTAGGTCCTCGCCACGGTCGTCTTCCCGGTGCCCGTGAGTCCCGAGAGGTATATGTTGTAGCCATCCCGCTCCATGGACAGGCCGAATTCGATAGCACGTATAGCTCTGTCCTGCCCGATAAACTCATGCAGGGGCGCCAACTCGTCGGTACAATCGAATTCGAACTGAGCCGGATCGCAACGCCATGCGAGCCGCTCGGCTGATACTTCATAGCGGCTGATATCCACTCTGTGCTCCTCCTTTCGCGGCCGCAATTGCGATTACCGCAGGACCTGATCACACGATATCATCTGAAGATGGAGGCTCGCCGACGCCCGGCATCGTGACCTCGTTGTAGCCTCTGGATATCGCCAGGTTAACACCCCTGAGTGGAATTCGGCCTGCCGAAACAATCATCTTCAGTGCATCATCCACGGGTATGTTCGTCCTGAGCAGGTCCTCTTCCCTCACAATCATCAGGTAGCCTGAAGTGGGGTTCGGCGAGGTGGGTATGAACACATTCAACAGGCGCTGGCCGGACGCATCGAACTGTTCGTTTGTGAGAAACCCCAGTGTACGCATGCCCTTTCGGGGGAACTCCACCAGGACCACCTGCATGAACCCTGTCTCGCGCGGTGCAGCAAAACTCTCCAGTATCTGTTTGATGCCGTTGTACATTGGCCTGACGAGCGGCACCCGTGCAATCACCGCTTCCACCCCACGAAGCAGACGTTGACCTCCGAAGTAACTGGTAATGAGGCCGGCGGCATAAATGAGCACCAGCGTCATGGCAAATCCAAGGCCATACAGCGGGCGGCCGGCAAAAGTGCGGATAAACGGCTGCAGTAGCTCGTCAACCCAGTCAAACAGCCACTTAAGGATGAGCAGTGTAGCCATTAACGGGACAACGACGAGGATACCGGTGACGAAGTGTCCTCGAATCTTGAGGAGTATGCGACGCCACAGTCTGAACCTTAGAACGCGGTTCAGCCTGATTAAGAAGATCTTCTTGCGCTTTCCACCCTTCCCGGGTGTGTGCATCTCATTGTCCCGACAATATCTCGCTGCAGCCACTCCTCGGACAGGCAGTCAGCGAAACGTCATTCTCCAATGCTATTCATCAGGCTCACGCGGGATCCTGCGCAACTCAAATACAACCGGGTTGTCGGGATCAGGGCATACGACGCGCGCACCGCCTGCATCCGGCTCCCACGGCAATTGCCCTCCGAACTCCAGCACCTGTGCGAACGGATACAACGTGTAGAAAGCCCATGAACACATGCCGGGAGGCGTCAATTGTCCAATGACGAACTCATCCCCCTCACGATGCGCGGCCTCGCATGTTCCCTCCTGCGATTCCACCCTGGCAACGATCCTGTACGTGTTCACTCGTGCCCCGCCAAGACAGATTTGGTAGCTCCCGTGAAGCGACAACACCGGTCGCATATGCACCCCGGCATGATCGGTTGTCTTTCAAGTATATGCGCGCAAGTGTCGCCACGTCTAGTAGATGAACGAAACGCGTCCGAACTCAGTGAACGACGGGCCGGCGAGGGAAGAGGATTGTGACGATGGAAACGACATACAGAGCCAGAAAGAGCATCAGGACGAGGTCGTAGCCGCCCGAGGCGTCGTACATTCGGCCTGCAGCAAGAGGTCCGACGGCACTGCCAACGGCATACGGTATTGTCACCGCACCAAAGATGGCACCATAGTGAGCGAGGCCGAAATAGCGGCTCACCAGCATGGACATGGTGGGAAGCCAGCTTCCAGTACCCAATCCCATGGCCACAGCGTACAACCAGGCAGTGCTGGCAGGGGTGTCAGTGCCGACACTCATGAGTAAGAAAATGGCGACTATCTGGAACGTGAGTCCTATGGCAAGTGCATGCTTAGGGCGTATCCGATCGCA
>PUON01000062.1 GCA_003552125.1 Dehalococcoidia bacterium
CCGTCGTCGGCGACGAGATAGACGACGTCGCGACCGGCGTCGCGGAACACCGCTGATGCGGGGACGGTGAGGACGTTCTCGCGGCGCTCGACGATGATGTTGGCGGTAGCGCTCATGCCATCCTTGACCCTGGGGTCGGGATCGACGAGGGTGATGGTGGCCCGGTACATGACGACGCCTGCCTGGATCATGGCGGCCGGGGAGATGAAGGAGACGGTGCCGTCGACTTCGACTCCGGGGAGGGCGTCCAGGGTGACGAAGACGTCCTGTCCGACGGTGATCTCAGCGATGTCCATCTCGTCGATGAGGCCGGACATCTGGAGCTGGGAGGGATCGACGATCTGGGATGCGGGGTTGGCCATGGTGGCGGCGGTGAGGACGTCGCCCTCGTTAATCTCGACCATGGTGATGACGCCGTCGATGGGGGAGGTGAGGGTTGCGTCATCGAGTGCATCGCGAGCGCGCTGGAAGTCGATCTCGGCGGCGGTGACGGATACGGCGGCGGCCTCACGCTGGAGCTCCATGACTTTGATGGCGATGGGGAAGTCCCACTTGCGCGCCTCGGAGCTCTCTTTCGCCCTGTCGATGTCCTCGAGGACCTGTCGCAGCAGGACGTGAGCTTCTGTCATATCGCCCTGATCGATGAGGTCCTGGGCTCTGTCGACGCGTTCGGCTGCGTCGTCGAGAGCCATCCACACGCCGGGGACGTCGATGACGTAGCTGCCGTAGTATGAGGGATAGATGGTGTCGCGAAGCTGCTGATCGGCGATCCGGTACTGCACGCGGGCCTGCTCGACCTGTGTGCGGGCGAGGTCGACGTTGCGCTGGAGGTCCCGTGAATCGAGGCGGGCGAGGACGTCGTCCTTACGGACGGAGTCGCCCTTCTCGACGAGGACCTGGTCGACAGTGCCGGGGACGGTGAAGGAGACGAAGCGCTTCTCGGGCGCCTCGAGATTGCCGCTGACGGAGATGGTGGAGCGCACCTCGTCCCGCGTCACCGTGGCGGTGGGCAGATCGTCGTTGCCGGGCGCGCAGCCCGCGAGTGTAACAATCACCAGGCTGAGCGCGAGTATCGCGGCTGCACTTCTTCTCATCACAAGTCCTCCTTGTCCCGGGACAGGTCTCTGGGGCTCACACCCTGGTCTGTCGCGGGTATTGGTACAAGTTCTACGTTCAAATTCCTGTCCGGGCTTCGGCGTTTGCCGTTCATGATGTCCATCCCTTGGTTACTGTGGGCAGGCTCATGCGCGTGACCCTACGGATTGGAGGTATTTGTGCGAGAAGCAACATGAGGCCACCGGACACAGCGGCGATCACATAGGAGCTCGGGTAAATGATGGCGGTGAAGGCGAAACCCTCGGCATCGGCGGCCACCTGCTGCATGAACGCATTGGCGATCTCGTAACCAAGTGGCAGGCCCACCAGGATGCCGATGGTGCCAACACCGAGATTCTCGATGGTAATCATCTTCGCCAGTTGTCGGTCTCCCATGCCCACCGCACGCATGATCGCGATTTCGCGCCGCCGTTCCAGCACGTTGACGGTGACGCCGTTGAAGACGATAGCGATGCCGAGGCCGAAGCTCATGATGAGCATGACGCTCACAAACGCCCAGAAAAAATCCATCTGATCCTCGTAGAAATCGATCAGTGCAGCTGCAGTTTCGGCGGACGCGACCTCGGGTATGTTATAGATGCGTTCCATCGTTCGTGCATCCGGCTCTCCATAGAAGCGCACCAGTGCTCCGGTGGCGGCGCCCGGCAGATCGAACAGGTCCTGTGCCTTTTCGAGGCTGACGTACGTCTTTCCGCCCATGAACTCATCCACGATGCCCACGACGGTGATCTCCTTCTCGGCGACGGTGCCGACGAGTGGCTCCAGGCGGATGACGTCGCCGATCTCTGCCTTGAGATCGTTCTGTATGGCGGTGGTGAGAAGTATGCCCTCCCGAGGGATCTCTGCACGCGAGCCATCCTCATGGAACAGGCGATACATATCGGTTCCCGCAGGCAGACCCATTATCGCAGTGTCGATTGATGCGTCCCGGAGTTTGAGCCGATAGGGCTGTTCCAGTACGGATTCGGATCTCTCCACCTGCGCATGGTTGCCCACAAATCTGGTAGTTGAGGTGCTGCCGACTCCGGTGTAGAAGAGTCTGAGATCGTAGTTGGCTCCCTGCTCGACTTGCGTGAACATGTGGTTCATCATATTGACGAACGACAAAGAGACGAGGACCATTGCCGTTGCGGCCATCACACCGAACGCCATGAAGAGTGTTCGTCTGGGATTACGGAAGGAGTTCCGCAGTGGCAGTTTGAACACAGTTGGCAGCCGGGGAATAAAAGGCAGCAAAACCTCGAGGGGAGTGCGGCGGCCGATAGGTGGTGCCGGGGGGCGCATAGACTCGGCCGGGTGCAGTCGCATCGTCGTCCACGCGGGGACGATTCCCCCCAGCACCGGCACCGAAGTGCCCATGATCACGCCGAGGCCAACCACGGACCATTGCGGTTGGATCTCCACGTGCGGAATGTGGAAGAAGCCGATGAAGACGTCGGTCAAAATCCTCGCCAGTGCGTGGCCAACGAGCGCACCGGCGATGGAGCCGATGACTCCAACTACCAGGGCAAAGCCCACGTAGTGGGAAAGCACCTGCAACTTGCCGTAGCCGAGGGCTCGCATGAGGCCGATCTGAATGCGCTGCGATTCCACCATGCGGCTGAGGAGTACGTAGGTGGCAAGCGCTGCCACCAACAGGAACAACATGGGGAAGAGCACAGACATCTGCTCAAAGGCGTCAAGCTCCATTCTGAGAACGGCGTGGCTTAGTTGATCTTCCCGTGGCACGATGTGGGCGGTGCGGACTCCATGAACGATGTCTATCTTCCGGGTTGCTATCCCGATATCATCATCCGTGGTGATGGTGATGCGCTTTATGCCGTTGCTTCTGAGGATGTTACGTATCGAGTCCAGCAGCTCACTCTCATCAACCGATTCATCCGTGCGAAGGCTTATCTCATTCACCATGCCACGCATGTCGAAGAAAGACTCCGCCATGCCGTGTGGCATGAACATAACGCCATAGGTCTCCGGCGTCGCGAAGAGTTCCTGCATGCTCTTTGCGATCCAGATGTACTCCGGACTCACGGCGATACCGACAATGCGAAACGATGCACTGACGCCCGCTCTCTCCAGGGTGAGCCAGTCGCCGGGTTCCAGTCCGTGGTGTTCCGCGAACCTGGTATCGAGTAGGAGCTCTCGTTTATCTCCTGGACTGAAATAGTCTCCGGACAGGATTTCGATGTCGTTGACGGGGGCGCGGTGGCCTGATGGCAGCGAGACAACGTGTGCCTCCACACGCCTGCCGCTTTCCAGGTCGAGATCAACTCGTGTCTCACCGACAATGCGACCTACCGCAGTGACCCCATCGATTTCATCCACATCGCGTGCGGCCCGGGCTGGCAGCTCGTCCACTGAGATCCAGTAGTCTCCCATCGAGAGCACTTCGTAAGAGTGCTCCGCGGAGAGGTACAGATTCTGGTAGGACTCGTAGACGGCGACGAACGAGACGATACCGATAGCGATGATGGCCGCAACTGCGGCGAACTGCGCCTTGGCCGCGAGGAGGTCGCGCAACAGCTTCCGGTTGAGGTTGCTCATCGTCACCATCGCAACTTGTTGGGATCGAGCGGCTTATCGTTGACGGTGATGTCAGCGATATAGCCGTCGTGCAGCCTTACGACGCGGTCGGCGATCTCGCCGACAGGCGCGTTGTGAGTCACGACACATATCACTGTGCCGCGCTCTTCATTGAGGTCGCGCAGCAGTTTGTAGATCCCCTTGCCGGTCTCGAAGTCGAGGCTTCCCGTGGGTTCATCACAGAGAAGGACTGAGGGGTTAGTGGCAAGTGCGCGGGCGACCGCGACGCGCTGGTTTTCCCCGCCGGAGAGCTCTGCGGGGAAGTGCTTCCTTCGCTCGCCGAGCCCGACTGCTTTGAGCAGTTCCACGGCGGAACGTCGATCATGGACGAGCTCGGCGGCGAATTCCACGTTCTCCTCGGCGGTGAGCGTGGGGATGAGGTTGAAGAACTGGAAGATAAAGCCGATGTGGTTTCTCCGGAACCAAGTGAGTTTTCCCTGCGAGAGGGAGGTGACGTCGACGTCGTTAACGTTGACGATGCCGGACGTGGGGGAATCGAGGCCACCGATGACGTTGAGCAGAGTAGTCTTCCCGGAGCCGCTGGGTCCGAGGAAGACTATGAACTCTCCCGCCCAGACATCGAGGCTGACGTCGTCGAGCGCGCGCACCTCGACCTTTCCCATCTGGTAGACCTTGGAGACGTGTTCCATGTGGATGGTGGGATTCCGGCCTTGGTTGTTCCGCACAGTCTGTTCAGAAACACTCATCGCTGAGAGCCTCCTTCTGACGCGAAGTCGTGTATTTCGCTCGCGAATTGCGGAAGAGGTCGGGCCTCCGGGCCCAAAACGAACAGCTCTCGTACGCGGGAATGAGATACACGCTCGTCGCCCTGTTCGGGGGCGATCGCCCTGCGGTACTGTGGCGAGCAGTTGGCCGCACATAACGCTATGTTTCGCTGCATTCTTGTCCCATTCGTCCAATGCCGCTCACTGTCAGAGTGAGGTAGCGGCGCAGCAATGTGTGAGCGGTGTCAAAGTCGACACCAAGACCCAGGGCGAAGGTGACCATCGGAAACACCGCAGCAGAACAGCACATCGCGGCTGTCTCCTCCGCGGATACTTCCTCCCAAACCTGTCCCCGCTCCTTATAGTGGGCAGCCAGACGGTAAGACTGTCCCAGGATGCGCTGTTTCAGTTCATAGGTGTACCGACCGTAGTCGAAACGCTTGGTCATGCTCAACGCGTACAGGTCAGTACGCAGCTTTGGAGTGCAGCGGGAAGCCATGCCCTCGAGGTACGTCATGAAGAGGACTGTCATGCCGTCGACGATGTTATCGGGAGGGTTCTCCAACACGACTTCGGCGTCGTCCGCTTCCTGTTCGAGAAAGCGGATGAGCAGGGCTGCAAGCAGTTCGTTCTTGGATCCAAAGTATGCGTATACGGTAGCAGGCCCCACTTCGGCACGCGCGGCAATCTCCTCAACTGATGTCTCGTCGAACCCCTTTTCCCCAGCGAGTTCCCACGCCGCATCCATGATGGCGGTATGCCTGCGTTCTCGGTGCCGCTCTCTTAGGGTTGCCATAGTCTTGCCTCGTGTCAAAGTGTAGTACGGACAAAGATAGTACTATGTAAAAGGAGCGTACTATGAAGCGATGCGTTCGTCAACGCATATGTCAATCTGAAGCGTTCCGATGGTATCGCACGACAACGCTATGAGAACTGTGGTCAGGATCGGGATTCACGGCAGTCCCAGCTCACGTGCCCGGCGGATCATGGGTACCTCCTCAGCTGGCATGTCGAGCTGTGCCGCGTGATACTGCTGCAGAATCCTGGTGGCCTCGATGTCGATGCCAACTCTTCCGGTAGATGCCAACATGATCCCGGGCTCCCGTTCCTCGCCTCTGTCCGGGCCTCCAGAGATGAAGCAGCGCCGTCCGTCGAGGATGACCAGGTCCGGGTGGAAATACAGATTGAGCTCGGCGATCATTTCCTCGAGTTGGAGGCGATGCATCCGCTGCCTGTCAGGCATGGAAATGAGCCCCATACCGAGCTTGAGCGCCATGGTGATGCGGCCCGACGCGTGCGTCCGCATCGTGGGCAGGAATATAAGACGGTCGAACTCATCCAGCAGTTTCGTTACATGCGCTTCAGCAAGAAGGGTGGCGCGGTCGTCATGGCGTCCCACCCACTCATGCTTATCGAGGTCGATCAGGGGCACTCCCATCTCCTCAGCCAGCACGTCGAGTCCCATGCCCTCGAATGCTACTGATGTCGGTTTGTGCAGGACCCCCGAGGAGTCGGCCAGAGTGATGTGACTGGTTCTGGTACGCACCAGTTCCACCATCGTGCTGATGACTTCCAGGTCGGTTGTCGCTGGATATGGGTAGGGACTGTTGCACGCGGGCTTGATGAGAACTGTTTCGTGTGGTTGGATGAACTGCTCAATGCCGCCGAGGCGCTGAACAAGAATACGAACATCCTCAGCGGCGTCGCCGCTCGTATTCAATTGTTCTACGATGGGCTTCATCTTCGTCCCCTCCTCCCCGCACTGCGTGGCTTGGTAGCGAACTATTCGGTTCACACGATAGTTGGTCTTGACCCCTACTGAAAGGCAGCGTAGCCGTGAAGTCGCGGTAATGTCAAATCACCCCCCGGAATAGGCCGCGAAAGACTCAGCAGCCGGCTCTGTTAGTCGCGAAACTGCCGATAACGGATTCCAGGGTATGATGCCCGCCGGTTCTATCGCCGTTTGCCTGTCTTCCCGGTACGTCGCGGGGGCTTCCTGTCAGATTGCGGCTGCGCATCTTCCTCGTCCGCCTCCTCGCGGGCATGCATCAATGCTTCCATTCGATCCAGCAACTCGCGCGACATCTCAGCGTTGCTCGAGTGCCATTCGACGTCGGCTCTCAAGCGTTCGCACATCCGCTTGATGTCCTTCTGGAATGGCGTCAACTCGGTCAATTCGTAGACGTTGGGCAGGCGCCCACCATGATAGAGCTTGAGGATGTCGCGGACATCCTTGCGAGCCCTCTGTTCGTTGGCAAAACGCTCAATGGTCTTCGGCACCTCGTCGAAGAAATCCGCGTTCTTGATGGGATAGAAGAGGGGCGCGAGAATGAACGCCACGTAGATCAGGATGACGATTACGGGCAGTACCAGCATATCGCGTACGTATCCCTCGGTGGGATAGAGAAGCGGAATGAGGATGAGGACAACCGGGATTATCCATAGGATGAAGACAACCAGGTACTTGCCTACTGGTGATCTCTCGTCGTCCATTGTATGACCCCCTCACGGAGGCCGGCGGCTGCCGGCCAGTGTTTCCGTTCACACAGTATCTACTATCAGCGGACGGCGGTTCAAGGCGTGGCAGGCGGCGTTACGGTCGCAATGGAGAGGAGGGCCGCATATGCGGCCCTCCTCTCTGTCCGTTGCGTGTACGGAGAGATATGCATTACGAGATCTGATAGATGATCTGGACGGTAGCGGTGATGGTTGTTTCTCCCGGCTGTATGGGCGTGGTGGGGGCGGGCATTCCAGCCTCTTCCCGGGCCATGTCCATGCCCCTCCAGATGATGGGGGTGCTCGAGTTCTCGGAGACGTAGGTGGCCCTGCCGAGCGTCACACCCGACAGCTCGGCGAGCTGATCGGCCCTGGACTTCGCGTCGGCTACAGCCTTCGCGCGCGCCTCGTCGAGATACGCCGAGGTATCATCCACCTGGAAGTAGATACCCTGGACTCGGATCAGGTCACCACCGGCTTCCACCACCTCATCGAGTATGACACCGGTGTCGGCGATCTGCCGGATCTTGACCTGAACGTTGTTGGACACCTGGTAGCCGATGATCTCCTCGTCCTGGCGGTTGGAGTCCCAGCGGGTCCTCTGCCAGATGTTGAAGCCGGTCGTCTGGATATCCTTATCCGCCACGCCTTTGGCCTTCAGCGTCGCGATGACACTGTCCATGGCGCGGCGCGCCTGTTCCTGTGCCTCGGCAACCGTGGGAGCTGTGGCCTGAACGCCAAGGCTGACCACCGCCACGTCCGGCACGGCCTTTACCTCGCCGGTTCCCGTAACCCAGATGCCTTCCTGCTGGCCGCCGACCTTGATTTCCGTGCGCTCGCTGGCATGTGCCGGATTGGCCGCCGCGCAACCCGTTAGGGCAAGTACAGGCACCAGCAGGACCAGAGCTGCCCCTATCATGAATAACTGTCTCTTCTTCATGTTTCATCCTCCTGGCCGTATTCGGGACGGCCGACCCGATATTGTGCGTGATTGTATTGAGCGCTCAATCTCCGCTATTCACAGTTTCAATGCTGAAAGTAGCGACGGTCATCATCTCTGTCCGCCACCTCTCGTCGGCGACCGTCTGCTCAGCCACTGCGACGTCGATCATGTAGCGACCGGGTTGCACCTGAGACCCCTGTAGATCCTGCTGGTCCCAGTCGATCCGATAGCTCCTGACCTCCATCGGCCGGATTGCGTGGCTCCTCTCTCCCGGCGCAAATGAGTAGACGATGTCACCTGTCGCCGCGTCACGTATGTGTACCGCGGGGGGGAAGAACGCGAGAGACACCGGTTCGGTCCCTTCATTTCTGAACTCAAATGTGATGCTCATCGGCTCACTGTAGGCGGCATGCGGCGGCACGTGGCCGACCACCATCAGCGTTGTATCAGGTACTGCCGCCGGAGGTACGCCTTCCATCGTGAGCATGTCGTTATCCGGGGCTGCAGTTCGCTCTTCGGTTTCTGGCGGAGCAGAAGGATCGGGAGTGGTCATGATGCCGGGGCCTGCCTCGTCAGCCCGTGGCGACAGGGGAGCCAACAGATCTGCTCTCCAGAGGAGTCCAACTGCTGCAACTACCATAAACGTCGATACTACGGCAAGGCGTAGCGACGGACGGGAGAATAGACGGACGAACCACGGCACTGACTTCTCCTGCCTGGCATCCTGTTCCGCGAGTTTCACAACGAGCCGGTTCCTCAGCTTCCCTGCGAACTGCTCGGTCGGCTCGTCGCGCAGTTGCATCAGTCGCTGTGCAAACTGCAGCGCCTCGGCATAGTCAGCATCATCCTGAACGGACAGGGACTCCTCGCCGCGCAACAGGCGATCTATATCCGCTGCGAATTGTCGCTCATTCTCATCTCTGGGTCTCATGTTCCCATCCTTTGAAGGCTTCCCGCATTCGCTGTACCGCCCGGTAGAGCCTCGTGCCTACGTTGGACTCGGATACCTGGAGCGTTCGTGCTATCTCCCTGTTGTTCATTCCCGCGCCGAACTTAAGTGAAATGATGTCCTGATCTATCTTCGGTAGTCCGGCGAGGCACAATCTCAGTTGTCTCACCTCTTCACTCCGCTCCATCTGCTCCTCGACCGCCGGGACTTCTGAGACTTCCTCGGGTGCGTCTTCCTCGCGCACTACCTGTACCCTGCCCTCCCTGCGGAAGTAGTCGGTAATCGCGTTTCGTGCGATGGCCATAAGCCACGTCGCCTGGGATGCCTTCTCCTTTCGGTAGTTGTCGAAATGCCTCAATGCTTTCTCAAATACTTCTGCGGTAATGTCTTCTGCAACGCTCGGGTTGCCAGTCCTGTAGCTGACGTAGCGATAAACCCGTGGCATGCAGGTGTCGTACATGTCTTCGAATTCCTCTCTCCGACTCCTGACTTGTTCGCCCTGGCCGCTCTCTGCGCGACCCGGCCCACCCGTGTGCGGGTCTGCCTCGGCGAGCATAGTCCTTGCCATCATGCACACATATGTACGAAGAAGCCGTGGAAGTATCACATCGCACCTGCCCAAAAAGAGGTATAGTCTGATTTCGTTGGCTTAAGGAGTATCGTGCCGCCCTTCATCCGTGTCTTAATGCTCCGGGTAGCGAGGCACAGTATACCGCGACCGTAAACGTGTGAGATGCCTCGCAGTTGTGATTTAACCCTGAATCGGGTGGACTGTCAGGCCCGGCGATATCGGTCGAGAGAGTGTTGCCCGGTGCGGATCGCCGCATGGCTTTGTCAATCCTGTCTGCGGTTCGAAGGGTGCCGGTCAGGGGGCACATATGGGCCCGGGATGAACTCGACCGATGGGCGGCGCGTTCCCGACTGTGGATAGAGCTCCATCAGCTGGTAAACCTGTGACGGCATATCGTGGGTTACTGACAACCCAAGTTCCCTCGCCTGATCGGCATTAATCGGGTAGTCGTGAGTCCATCTGCCTGCGCTCAGCGCCTCGGCCACGTGCTGCGCCTGGTTCTCGGACATTTTGTCCTTGATCAGACATAATACCGCTTCGTACACTTGGGTTACCGCCTTGCGGGCGACATCTCCCAGGATGAGTGTCTGGTCATCCCGGTTCGGGTTTGGCTCTTCAAGCGCCTTGAGGATGGATGCCGCGGGATAGAAGCCCCCACCTGGCGTGCCCATCTGCGGATCTACCGGACCGAGCACCGCATCATGGTCCATCACTATCTCGTCTGCTGCCAGCGATACCAGTGTCCCTCCAGACATCGCATAGTGAGGAATGAATACGGTGACCTTTCCCGGATGGCGCTTAATTGCGCAGGCTATCTGCTCAGCAGCAAGCACCAGGCCTCCCGGTGTATGCACGATGATGTCGAGAGGCATTTCGTTCGGGGTCAGCCTGATCGCGCGCAGTACCTGTTCGGAGTCCTCAATGTCGATGTATTGCCTGAACGGTATGCCGAGGACGTTCATCACCTCTTTGCGGTGAATCATAGTTATCACGCGCGAGCCGCGGCCCTTCTCAAGATTGCGTATGGCCTGCAGCCGACGGCCCTGCATTATGCGGCGCTGCACGGCGGGGGCGAGCAGGGCGATGATTATCAGTATCCAGATCAGGCTGAATACATTGATGGAAGCATCCATTCTGTCCTCCCTGGCACACTCACACTCTGCTGTCTATCACCGGCTATTCTACCCGGTGGTTCATTGCACCGGATGTTTGTTTGCCTCATTTGACGTAAGATTAGCAGACTGCTACCGTCCAGCATTACCCATGCAGGAACCCGGATCGTTCGTTGCACTACTGGCCACTGTCACCGCGATCTCTCTCACCGGCGTGATGGCTCCCGGCCCGGTGACTGCGGTCACGATAACCAAAGGGGCGGCCCGTAAGGAAGCAGGAGCGCTGATCGCAGTGGGTCATGGCATCGTGGAGGTCCCGGTGATTGTGCTCATAGGCCTGGGCTTCGCGGCGTTCATGGTGGTGCCCGGTGTTCGGGTTGCCGTGGCGGTGCTCGGTGGCGGAGTACTCATCTGGATGGGTATGAATATGCTAAGGACGCCGCCCCAGGCGTTCGAACAGCGGCGCGAAGTGGCGCGAGGATGCGTGCTGGCCGGGTTGACGACGACGGCGGCGAATCCTTATTGGTTTGTGTGGTGGGCCACGGTGGGTGCCGCCCTGGCGGTAAGTGCCAGCGCGTGGGGACTGGTCGGGCTGGTGGCGTTTGCCGTAACCCACTGGCTCTGCGACCTGGGATGGCTTTCCTTCCTGTCGTGGGGAGTCTTCACGTCGAAACGCATATGGACACCGACGGTGTACCGGGCGGTGCTGGCCGTTTGCGGCGCGGTGTTGCTGGGCTTCGGCGTCTACTTCATTGCCAGTGGATTTGGACAGGCATTGACCTGAGGAGCATCCTTGAGATTCTGAAACGCCACGGCAGTTCTACTCCATGTTAACGCGGCCTTCACATTCTGTTGCTAAGATACGGTGCAACGACGAGTACCTGGTGGTGTAACATCCGGGTTCAGGAGGTGCGGATGAGAATGCCTGGGAGAATATGGAGATTGCAGGCGGCGATGGTGCTGGCGCTATTGCTGCTTGTCTCCGGATGTGTGCCCGCACTTCCTGGATTCACGACACCGGCACCCACGCCGACGCCGACCCCTACGCCGGCGCCCGACACGGAAACGAAGGACGATGTGTACATTCCTGCTCCTGTAAGCGGGGCAGATGAACTTCGCAGCGTCGCCGACGTCGTCGCCAAAGTGAAACCGTCAGTCGTGGCTATTTCTACCGAGATCACCACGTATGATGTGTTCAATCGGCCGTGGACTCAGCAGACGGCCGGCTCGGGCTGGATCATTCGCGAAGATGGATGCATTGTAACCAACAGCCATGTGGTCGAGGATGCCACCTCCGTGATGGTACTGCTTGATGACGGGCGTGAGTTCGAGGCTGAGACCATTCGTAAGGATGAACGCACGGATATCGCCGTTCTCAAGATCCCGGCCGACAATCTTCCCGTCGCAGAAATAGGCGATTCCTCACGGCTGCGCATTGGCGACCCCCTGGTTGCCATAGGCAACTCGCTTGGTATGGGCATCAGCGCAACGGCGGGAATCGCAAGTGCGGTGGGTGTATCTCTGGGGGCATCTTCAGGCCAGACAATGCTGGACCTTATTCAGACAGATGCGGCGATCAATCCAGGCAACAGCGGTGGACCACTGGTGAATGCTGCGGGTCAGGTGGTAGGCATCAACAGCATCAAGATTGCACAGGTTGGAGTGGAGGGGATGGGATACGCGATCAGCATCAACCAGGCCATGCCGGTGATCGAGGAACTCATCGAGCATGGCGCGGTAATTCGAGCATGGCTTGGTGTGTGGATGTACAGCGTCAGCCCTGCGATCGCCGCGCGCTATGATCTTCACGTGGATTATGGCGTACTTATCACTGATATTGTTGCAGGTAGTCCTGCAGAGCGGGCTGGGTTGGAGCCGGGCGATGTTATTGTCGAGTTCGGAACTGTCGAGATACGCGATACGCATCATTTCACGTATGCAATTCACGGTCTGAATATTGGTGATCATGTCGAGATTGTCTTCTGGCGTGGTGAGGAGAGGAGTACGACGTTTGCGACGCTGGAGGCTACTCCCACCGGGTAGAGACCTGGCACACGCAGGGTGCGGACCGATACATAGCGTGTAAGGCCGCGCCCTCTGCGTCCGGTTTCGTGTCCTGTCACCGACTTGCGGGCTATGGCGTTGGGCAGATCACAATTGTCGTGCTGGAGTTGACGACCTCATCTGGCTTGCTCCCGCAGACGCGGGGTCATACAATGTCTCAACGAGCGCATCAGGAGGTTGTCCATTATGAGGAAGGTGGGAATCGTCGGTTCCGGGGCACTTGCGCAGGCGGTGTGTGCGCGATTGCTGGAGTTCGGTGAATCCGTGCTGGTATGGGGGCCCGATGAGAATCGTGTCGGGGAATCCGTGAAGGCAGGGGCGTCGCGCGCCTCGACTCCTGCAGAGGTGTCATGTGCGACCGACTTCACCATAGTCGCCGCAGATGACGGGCCGCAGTCCGAGGAGTGGCACCTTGGAGACCACGGCGTGATGGAAGGGCTGTCACAGGGGCAGGTGGTCATCGACATGACGACGATGTCTCAGTCGCTGGCCCGCCGCCTTTCGCGTGTGTGCTCTGATGCGGGAAGCCAGTTCCTCGACGCACCGGTGAGCGGTGGCGCACCTGGTGCCCGTGCCGGCAACCTGGTCATCATGGTAGGAGGGCCGGAAGCAGCGTACGATGCTGCGCTGCCTGTGCTCGAACCCCTCGGCCGAGTCATCGTCAGGATCGGCGAGGCGGGGGCCGGTGCCACGGCGAAGCTCTGTCACCAGGTGATGTGTTTCGTTAACCTCTGTGGCGTGTGCGAGGCGTTCGCGCTTGCGGCGAAGGCAGGAATCGACCTGAAGAAGCTGTTTAGTGCAGCCACGGCAGGCGCGGCACAGTCATGGGAACTGGACAATATGGGACCGAAGATACTGTCCCGTGATCTGGATACAGGCTACCCCGTGGGCACATCCCAATATGACCTTTCCCTGGCTCTGGCGGCCGCAAGGGAATTGAAGACTTATTTACCCGCCACATCACTTGTGCATCAGCTCTATCACTCTGTTGAGGCCGAAGGGCTCACCGATGGAGGTTCGCAGGCGCTTATCCGTGCCCTTGAAAAGATGTCCGGGATAGAAGTCCGGGGCTGATACAGACCAGGGGCAGGCAGCACTGCATATGCGTGATGCGGGATGAGAGTACGCGATGGCAGATCTGGAAGGGGTGAGGTGTTTCGACAATGCACGTGCGAGCCAGTACGAAGGCTGCTTGCTGGGGCTTGCCATTGGTGATGCGCTTGGTGCGCCGGTCGAATTCCTCGACCTGGAGCAGATTCTGGGTGAATACGGACCTGATGGCATCTGCGGACTTGAGCCGTGGCGGGATTTCCGTGCCGGACACTACACCGATGATACCCAGATGTCCCTTGCCACGGCGCGGGGTTGCATCGACGCGTACCTTGCGCTGAGGCACGGACAGCCATGGCGTCCGGCACAGTTCGTCTATCAACGCTACCTCGGCTGGTTGCGGAGCCAGGACATTCCGTACTTGAATCGTGCGCCCGGTGCCACCTGCCTGTGGTCGCTCAGGACAGGCCGCATCGGGACCGTGGCGGCACCCCTGAACAGCCGGAAAGGGTGTGGTGGTGTGATGCGGGTGGCGCCCGCAGGGCTGGCGTTCCCGCCAGAGCAGGCGTTTCATCATGGGGTTGAGTTTGCAGCGATTACGCATGGCCATCCATCGGGTTACCTGCCGGCCGGTGCACTTGCCGGGCTTATCGCGTATCTGCTGGAGGGACGGCCACTTGAGGAGGCAATCGCAGGGGCTGTGGCTATGCTGAGGTGTTGGCCGGGTCATGAGGAGACGCTGCAATGTATCGAGATGGCACTTGAGCTTGTTTCCGGAGCGGCGGATCCGGTGGATGCGATTCCCCGGCTTGGTGGAGGATGGGTAGGCGAGGAGGCTCTCGCAATAGCCCTCTACTGTGCGATTGTTGAGAGAGACGACTGGGAGTCGGCGGTGCTCGCCGCGGTAAACCATTCCGGTGACAGCGACTCCACAGGCTGCATCACTGGAGCGATCCTGGGGTCGCTACATGGAGTAGAAGCACTGCCACAGCCATGGATCGCCGAGCTGGAGAGCGCTTCAGGCATTCGAGCTGTTGCTCACGATCTCTACCGCGTGGTGAGAGAGGGCATGGAGCCCGTCTCCGATTACGACTAAACCTGGGGTGTGCAGCTACGCCTACGGCAGGTTCATCTAGTCGACAGGTACCGGCACGCTCGAGAGTATGCGATCAATGGCTGCATCAGCGCCCAGTCCGTGTACTGTGGCTGAGGTCTCCAGAAGCAAACGGTGTGCCAGTACGGGCACTGCCAGGCGCTTGACGTCATCCGGAAGCACGAAATCGCGCCCGTTCATCGCCGCGAGTGCCTGGCTGGTCTGTTGCAGCGCGAGCGTTCCCCTGGGACTTGCCCCCAGCCTCATCGTCGGGTCCTCTCTCGTAGCCCGTGCTACAGCCGTTATGTAGCCCCGCACTGAGTCATCGACATATACGCGACTGCAGCTGGCCTGAAGCTCCAGTAGTTCCGATGTGGTTACGATACTCTCAATTACCTCGAGGGGCTTCGCGGCCTGGAAGCGGTGCAGAAGCTGGATCTCCTCATCGGTGGTAGGGTACCCCATCGGTACCTTGAGGAGGAAACGGTCGAGTTGAGCTTCGGGCAACGCAAAGGTTCCCTCGAGCTCAATAGGGTTCTGAGTTGCGATGAGCATGAAGGGGCGCGGCAGAGTGATCGTCTCGAGGTCGGCGGTCACCTGCCGCTCCTGCATGCACTCGAGGAAGCATGACTGGGTCCTGGGAGTTGCTCTGTTGATCTCATCGACAAGTACGATGTTCGCGACCACCGGGCCCGCGCGGAATTCAAACTCACCGGTCTTCTGGTTGAAGAAGTGGATGCCGGTAACGTCCGATGGCAGCAGGTCGGGCGTGCACTGAATACGCTTGAACGTGCCCTTGACGGAGCGGGCGATTGCGCGCGCCAGTGACGTCTTGCCGACCCCCGGGACGTCTTCCATCAGTATGTGTCCTTCGCACAACAGCGCCGCGAAGCATAACTCGACAATATCCGTCCGACCTACGATCACGGTGCCCACGTTCTGTTTGAAGCGGTCGGCAACCTCTTTGATCCTCAGTATCTCACGCTCGGATGCCGTGTTCTCGGTGTTCATGTCCATCATTCCCTTTCAGTCGATAAGTCCGTTTCGCTGGTTTGTCTCCTCCGAGTCCGGCGGATCCTGAGTGCTGCCTGTGCCATTTCTCGCACAGTTACCGTGTCGGGTACATGCCCACCATACCGGGCACGTGCGTAGATATCGGTTACCAGGATGAGTTCCGGCGAGGCATCCGGATGAAGCTGGCTTAATGCTCTCTGGTACTCGTGGACCGATTCAGAGATGCGGCGCGCTCTGATGCGTCTGCCACTCCACCGCACGAAAGAGGCGTACACTTCACTCCATGTTTGCTCACCTTGGTGTGGCATGGTACGCGTGATCAGTTGCATCGCCCTGTGAGCCATTCTGCTCACGCCGTCCCGCACCCACAAGAGGAAGGCAAGGATGTCTGCCAGGAGTCCCGAGTCCAGCGACTCCATTTCGATGCCGCGTGTATCACTGCGCCGCTTGAACCAGTCCAGTATTTGCGAGCATATCCTCCATAGGGCGAACAGGACCATGCCGGCTACGATGATTAGCCAGAGGATGAACATAATCCGTCGCAGCATTGGCGGCCATGGGATGCCGCGGTAGAACTCACGCAATTCCGAGTCGTCGCCTGATGGGGGCGGAGGTTCCTCAATCGGGGCGAACTCCGAACCGGGTAGCAGTGATGCGAAGAATGCGAACACAGCTCCGATCAGGTGGCCGATATGGCGTACGCCATCGACGATTGCATTGAGAAGAGCCGGGGTGACCGCTACGCTTGCGAGAAGGCCCAACAGCGAGACGGTCAGCAGCAGGCCGGCGAGTGAACTAGCGAAGTGGCGCCTTGTGAGAAGTGAGGCACCTGAATCGTCCTGGCGGCTGCGAGTAATGGCGATCCCGGTGAGCGAAAGGGCAAAGAATGCCAGTGCCAGGAGCACGTGATGTTCTGCAGGAGCATCGAGTCCCTGTGCTGCCAGCAGCGCTCCGATGAGGAGCATCAAACCAAACTGGAAATCACCCAGCACCGTGCTGTGATCGATGGCTTTTCGGACCGGACGATTGCCGAGGTGCCACGCACAAGCCGAGCCAAGCAACAACAGCAGTTCAGCGGGTCGCGTCTCGAATAAGAGCTGTCCCAGTGCTCGTGGAAGTGCGTACACCCATTCCGGCTGCATCCACGGGATCGACGTGAACAGCAGCAGCTTCCCGGTGATCGCGGTCAGGATTATCCAGATCGCCCAGTAGCAGATGGTGTGCACGATCGTCCGTACGGGAAGCATCCTCAGAAACGAGTAGACGATCGCACCTACGGGCATGAACAGCACGATGGCGGCCGCCAAGGTGTAGCTTCCAATGGCGTATGCCTCAACGAGCGCGGTCCATGCATAGAGCCAGCATGCCTGCATTCCCAGCAGGACCGCAGGCAGCAGCATCCGGTTCATTCGTGGCAGGGTCATTTCCCTCCCAGGTTGAGCAGGTCATCCGGTCCCTCTATAGACCTGTGTGCGAACTGATAACGCACATTGCTGCGTGCCGCTCCGATCTCCAAAACAAGCAGGGGACATCTTGACCTGTCGAATCGTTCATATTCCGTGGCCTGTGATGAGTGTATCGGACCCGTGATGATGATGAGTGCTGCCCCGGAGCTTGCCAATTCCCGCAGTCGGTGCCGGAGCACATCGAACGGCATGTCGCTCGCAGGCGTGGCCCGCGCCAGCAGTTCGAGAAGTGAAATCAGGTGTGCGTTCGTGTTTCCCGGCGGGAGATGAACTCTGCCTTTACCCGCCACAAGTGCGACGTTACTGAGGAACCCGACCTGCATCTGGCGTTCGATGCAGTATCGTGCGACGGAAGCTGCGGAGCTGGCAGCCAGCTCAAATGGTTCATCATCATCGGCAATACTGTCGAAGCCGTCTGCAATCAACACGAGGTTCGCCCGCGACAATGCAGCAGGCTCGTACATCTTGACCTTCAGTCCCTGGTGTCGGGCACTCGCTTTCCAGTGGACACGCCGGAAGCCATCCTGCGGCTGGTAGTCCCTGATACCGCGCATTCGTGTGGGGTCTTCCTGCAGGGCCGTGCGGCCAAGTAGGTCCCCGGTGGCATCGGTCCGCTGCAACGGCAGGGTGCGAACCGGATAGAGCCGCGGATACACAGAGACATGGTCGTACGATGCCGCATCCATGATCCGTGGATAGAGTCCAAGGATGTCGCCGGAGGTGATGGTCAGTGGCGGAATGACGTAATGTCCTCTCCTGTGGGGAGTGACTTTCTGTCTCCACGTCAGCCTGGAGTACCAGGGCATGGACATACTGCGCGCCAGATGGGTGGAGCCGAACGTCCCGGCCTCGGACTCCTGCATCAATCGTGGTGGCATGGGTTGGTAGAGTTCGATCCAGGGTAAGGGGAGAACCTTCTGATTGCTGAGGCGAATGGTGAGGACCAGATCCTCGTCGGGAAAGAGAGCGCTTGTCGAGAGCGAGCGTTCACAACCGATTCTACGCAGGGAGAACCTGCTCCAGAGTCTGGAGACTCCGATCGTAGCGAGGGTCAGTCCCAATACCGTGACGATAGCTGTTTGACGGTACCAGGCGGCGATGGCAAGAAGTGCGAGCAGTACCAGCACAGTGAAGCGTCCGAACACGTGCCCGGTGAGTTCGAGACTTCTGTCTCGTTGAAAGATCGCTGCGTGCGCTGTATCTGTCATACAAAGGATTCGACGGCCTGCCGACTGGCGGGTTGTTTGCGCGCGAGTGCCGAAGGTGCTGGCTGGTCGTAACAGGTAATGGTAGCAAAATCCCTCGGCCGGAAGTCACGTTGCGGTGCTGATGCTCATGGACCTTGACCGTGTGCAAGCATAGTCAATGATTGACCCGTTGATGCGTCATTCGGGCACCGCCTCATTGTGAATACGAGAAAAGCCAGGCCTTCGCAGGTTATGATCTCAGCACGGATCCGACGTTTCACAAATTGGCGCAGCGTAACTCTAATGGTGCATGCCGTCCCCAGTGGGCTAGTCCTTACCGTCAGCAATTACTACCCATGCAGGCGATGTGCGGGGCGGAAAAAGGCCTCATACTATGTCCATGGTCGGGTTGAGCAGTGTGGATGTGAGCAGGGGTGGTGGCGATGCCCGACCTCTTACTACTTACTGAGCGGATGAGCGTGGACGTGGGGTGGATGATGACGTTCATCACGTGAAGCGTGATGAAGGGGCAGTGTGGTGCAACGCGCGAGTCCGCGTTTCCGGAGAAAGGCGGAGGGCTGTTCTGATGCGGCCTATAGCAAGAGGGGCCGCGGGAACAGCCCTCGGTCGTTCGATGAGATCATGAGTACGGCAACCAGTAAGGGGATAGCTGTGAAGATGAAGACAGGGTTTCTGGTGCCGAGTGGTGCGCAAACGCACACTTATACACTCATCGCCACGAACAGGTATGACAGTGACCGATGGGATTCCAGCAGAGAGTCATCAGCCGGGTCTGACACTGTGGAACCATATGCCGTAATTGATGGTGGCACTTCCATGCGACAAGAGACAGGACGATCCCCTGACCTGCCTCCGCCGGTTGTACAACCCGCTATACCACTGTCTTGAGTGAGTTGGCCGCGGGCAGAACAAGGAGTTCGATATGGATGGGACAAGGATGTTGTTTGCCTACTCAAGTGTGAACGGGTCGACCGCCGAGATTGCTCGGTCAATTGCGCTCACGTTCAGCCGTACTGGAATGGATGTTGACGTGGTCCCGGTTGCCGGGGTTCAGGGTGTACGGCTGTACCAGGCGGTGGTTCTGGGAAGTGCAGTCTACGGAGGGAAGTGGAGGGCCGAGGCGGTCGAGTTCCTGGACCGCCTCGCGAAGGACCTCCTGGATCGCGATGTATGGCTTTTTCAGAGCGGTCCGCTGGGGCACTCAGCCCAGTCGATTTTCCGCGCTCTTCCGGTCAACGTATCCATGCGTGCCGAGTGCCTGCGTGTGAAGAGTGTCGCGACGTTCGGCGGTAAGCTCGATCAGAACCAAGGTGGGCCGATGGGACACTTCCTGGCCAGGGCGGGATTTGCCTGTGATTACCGTGACTTCGCTGAGATCCGGCTTTGGGCAGAGGAGATCGCCCGGGTTACGGCAACGCAGTCCGCTTTCGTTCGCTCCGGAGGAGCGCGCCTGGTGCGGGCTGGCAGTAGTCGCTGAACACCTCGCCTGGCAGACAGCATCGGACAACCATGGCGGCCATACTTGCCGCTATGGTTGCTGTCACAATAGTATTCCGGATATGTGAGTCCAGCGTGGCGTGGTGCCACGTGAGACCGTCAGAACCTTTCAGTGCCTGCGCGAATCACGCGACATGACTCGCTACGCCAGGCTTCGCAGTGGCCTCCCACAGTCCCTGCCCAACCTCTGCTCGCATGTGAACGCACAGTCGCCGACGACGTCGGTGATTCAGCTCGCGAAACGGCCTTGGGGCCACAAGAACCTCTTATATCGTCCTCGCGTTCCGTCCACCAAGCCAACTCCGACGACCTGAATGAACGTGAACCCAGGGTACTTTCTTAGTTCGTCGTGATTCTCCTAAAGAAAACCTTTCGGCAGTATGGATAATCGCCTGCGACTATGGTACGGTGACCTTGATAGTGGCGTGTGTGGTTGCGGCATGGTGTGAGCATGCACTCTTGTGTCTCCGGTGACCATCGCACGCACGCGTGTCATGCGCGCTTTGCTTCGCCGGGATAGCCCGTCACATATACATTGAGGATGGAGAAGTAGGATGCAGGAGGACGAAATGGCGCAGAAAGGTACGAGCAGACCCATGTCAGAAACCCCCGAGGGTCCTTCAATCATGAGGAAACCGTTGCCCCAGATCCTCGATGAAATGGACGATAACATCCGTGCAGTGGCCGAGGCAGCAAGAACTGCTGAGCAAGCCGCAAGGGCAGCGAATGAGGCCGCCGCCGCAGCGACGAGGGCCTCCGAGGAAGCTGCACAGAGGAGTGAAGAGGCACGCAGGGCAGGAGAAACGGCAGCAGAGACGGCTACTCGTGCAGCAGCCGAAGCGGCATCCAGGGCTGAGGAGACGGCACGTGCTGCATCGCAGGCTGCCGAGGGTGCAGCCGCAAAGGCCGAGGCGGCGGAGAAGGCTGCCAGGGCGGCGGTCGAGGCATTTCGAGTCGCGGCGGACGAGGCTGCGAGAAGAGCCGAGGAGGCCAGCGATACGGCAAGGGAAGGCGCCCAGGCGGCAGTCAGGGAATTGGAGAGGATCGCCAATGAAGCTGCACTGAAGGCGGAGGCGGCAAGCCTGGCCGCCAGGGAAGCTGCCGATGCGGCGATGAACGCAGCGGATCAAGCTGCGCTGAGGGCTGAACAGGCAGCGATGAGAGCGGAGGAGACGGCGCAAAGCGCCAAATTCGCGGCTGAAGAAGCTACGGCGAGGGCCGAAGAAGTGGATCTCTCAGCACGCGAGGCGGCAGCGGTTGCCGCAAGAGCTGCCGATGATGCTGCCATCCGGGCTGAAGAGGCAGCAAGGGTCGCTGAAGATGCCGTTGAGGTCGCCGTTGAAGCGGCACAGGCTGCCGGCAAACGCGCAGACGAGAGTGCGGAACTGGCCCGGACTGCAGCCGCCAGTGCGGCGGAAGATCCGACTGCGGAGGCGGCCTCGCGGTCGGAGGATGCGGGAAGGAAGGCCAAGACTGCTGCTGAGACGGCATTTCGGGCATCAGAAGAACTGAGGTGGAAATCCGAGCTGGCGTATATTGCCGCCGATGAAGCATCGGGCGCGGCAGGCAGGGTATCGGGAACCGTCGCTGAAAGGACAGAGGGAGCTGCCAGGGATGCCAGAGAGGCGGCCGCACGGGGTATCAAGGTCGCTGATGCCATTCGCAGCAAGGCGGAACTGGCTGACGCGGCTGGCGACGCCGCACTCGAAGCAGCCAGGAGAGCCATGGAGGTTGTGACGGCCTCCATACGGGCGATAGGCGAAGAAGCTGCAGCCAAGGCTGAAGAGGCAAGAATAGCTGCTGAAGAGGCCGGACGTCGGGCTGAAGAGGCCGCACGGAAGGCGATGGCGGCGGCAACGGCATCCATCGCAGCGGCCGGTGCAGAGGCGGCGGCCAAAGTCGAGGAGGCCAGGAAGGGCGCGGAGGCAGTAGCGCTCAAGGCGGAAGAAACCGCCGTTGGGGCCAGGCATGCTGCCGATGAGGCCACCGCGCGAGCGGAAGTAGTGGACCGTGCCGCAAGGGAAGCGGCTGCTGCGGCTGCAAGAGCGGCAGATGAGGCTGCCGCCAGGGCAGACGAAGCGGCACGATTGGCGAGGAGTGCCGTCGATGCAGCTGTTGTCTCGGCCACCACGGCCGGTGTTCGTGCTGATGAGGTTGCGGGAGCAGCAACCGCCGCGGCGGAAAAGGCGGCGGCAGATGCGACAGCGGAGGCAGCGACACAGTCCGAGGACGCCGGGCGCAAGGCCAAGAATGCCGCTGCGGCTGCGTTCCTTGCACTGGAGGAGGTCAAGAGAAAGGCCGAACTGGCGGATGTTGCCGGCGGTGACGCAATCGCCGCAGCAACCAGGGTTACAGGAGCAGTCTCTGAGTCAACCGCTGAGGCAGGCAGGGAAGCGAAGGAGGCTGCGGCTGCCGGACTGCAGATGGTTGACGGTACCCACATGCAGGCTGAGCGGGCAGATGAAGCGGGCGACGCCGCGCTGGAGGCAGCGGCAAAGGTCCTGCATCAGCTCATCGCCAGGGCGGAGGCATTGGCCAAGGAGGCCGAAGAGGCGGCCAGATCGGCTTCACGTGCGTCGCTCTCGGCGGCCGAGGCGGCCGAGGCATCGGTCAGGGGGGCGGAGAGGTTTGGGCTTGAAGCGAAGGATGTGGCTGAGGCGGCACGCCTTGCTGCAGAGGAAGCGGTCAGGAAATCAGAGGAGGCGCTGCCGAGGAAGATTGTGGGCTCATGGGACTTCCTGCTGGTGGTCATACTTGTCTTCCTCGGAGCGGTGATTTCGTCGGTGCTGTTCAGCGTCGCCTTGAGCTACTGGCGTTAACGCATCGTGGGCTACTTCTGGCGATCGGAGTGTCGCGCTCTATGGTCGGCAGCGCGCTTTGTGATGTGTCGCCAGAGACTGTTGCGCATGTGAGTGCGCGACTGGGTCAGACGATTTCCTGCTCAGGAGCGGGAACCGCTGTGCCAGTTTGGCCCGCAGGGGTTGCGCAAATTGGCACGGGCTTGGTGAACGTGCCGGTTGCCCCCGGAACCGACAGGTGTGCTGTGGACAGTCGTCCGACTTCATAGTGCCTGAGGAATTGAGTGGCGATGTCGGCTTGCGCGTCTGTATGCCCTGCCCAAGGAATACCGGTGTGAGCTTCGGCGCGGATAGATTCGTTTGCTCAGTTCCAGGCGGATCTGCGATGTGACACGATGTGTGCCATGCTCCGAATAAGCTGCAGTTCAGGTGATGAGGCATAGAGCGCCTTGATCCTGCTTGGCTGCAGTTGCTTCGTGCCGCTGGCCCTCTTGAGACTGGGAGGTTTCTTGTCAATGGCTACCGCACTGGACGGACAGAGGGCATTCTGTTCGGGCACGGCTTCCACCACACGGCGATGACACGTATACTGTTGAAATCAATTACCAAGGAGTTCGCACAATGAAAGCATTCTTCCATCCTGCTCAGAACCAGCATGTCCCCAAGATATTCTTCTCCCGGGGCAAAATGCGGCAGCCGCAGGAAGTGCCGGAGCGTACGGAGCGGATGCTGGAGGGGCTTAAGGCGATCGATGTGCCGGTACTGGAACCATTGGACCAGGGGCCCGGTCCTATCGCCCGCATACATGATCTTGGCTATCTGCGCTTCCTGGAATCGGCGCACCGGCGCTGGATGGAGATGGATGACTGGGGCGATGAGGTCATGTCGAACATCTTCGTCCGCTCGCCCAACGCTATGCGTGGCATCCTGGCTGAAGCCGGACGATACATTGCCGACGGCAGTTCCCCAATCGGCGCCCACACGTGGGAGGCTGTCTACTGGGGGACACAGGTCGCACTCGGGGCTGCCGATGCCGTCGTGGCCGGCGATCGTACTGCTTATGGCTTGTGCCGCCCACCCGGCCACCATGCCCGCCGCGATGCTGCCGGCGGATTCTGTTATCTGAACAACGCCGCTATCGCTGCGGAGCATATGAAAGCGCGGTTCCCGCGTATTGCCATCCTTGATGTCGATGTGCACCATGGCCAGGGCATCCAGGAGATCTTCTACAATCGCAGCGACGTGCTGTATATATCCATCCATGCTGACACCACCAATTTTTATCCTGTAGTCACGGGTTTCGAGGGAGAAAAGGGCGAAGGGGACGGCTACGGCTACAATATCAATCTGCCGATGCCCCATGGGTCGACCGAGGAGTACTTCTTTCATAGAGTGGAGGAGGCGATGACGGCGATCCGGCTGTATGAGCCGGATGCCCTCGTGGTGCCCCTGGGGTTCGATACCTACTATAACGACCCTCAGGCCAGGGTTTCGGTCACCACAGAAGGCTTCCAGCGGCTGGGCAACCGTATCAGTCTTGCCGGTCTGCCGACGCTGGTGCTGCAGGAGGGCGGCTACGACATGGATGCCCTGAGCATCAACGTACAGCATTTCTTCAGTGGGCTGAACGGCTGATCGCGCTCCGGAGACGTAACACGAAAAGAATTAACGAGGGGCCGCGCCGATCGGCGCGGCCCCTCGTGCGTGTTCATGTGCGTGCTGCTCCCGGTGTTGTGGCAACATCCGGCCCGCTTGTTCAGAGCGCGCTCGTGGACCCCCGAACTGAGAATGCCAGCGTCTACACCTTCGCGAACGCCTGATCGAAATCTGCAATCAGATCATCGACATCCTCGATGCCGATAGAGAGACGCACCATGTCGTCAGTTATCTCGGCTTGCAGTCGATTCTCCCTCGAGACACCTGCGTGCGTCATGGACGCCGGATGCTGGATGAGAGATTCGACGCCTCCAAGCGACACGGCCAGCGTGATCAGGTTCAGGTTGTTGAGCAGCACAGTGGCTGTCTCGTAGCCGCCGCTAACCCCGAAGACCATCATGCAGCCGGGGCCTCTCATCTGTCGGCCTGATTCTACGAGATCATACCGGGGATGAGCCTTCAGCCCGGGGTAGGTGACCCAGGCTACCCTGGGGTGATTGCCGAGATACTCGGCGATGGCGATTGCGTTCTGCTGCGCGCGCTCCATGCGCAGACCCAGCGTCTTAAGGCCGGTGAAGAAGAGGTCCGCGCTGTCAGGCGAGAGAACCGCGCCACGATTCATCACATGATGCTTCAGCTTGAAATACGTCTCCTCGTCCCTGGTTACCAGTACGCCGCCGATCGCGTTTGCATGGCCGCCGATCGACTTCGTCATCGAGTGAAGCGATACATCCGCGCCCAGTTCGATGGGCTTCTGCAGATACGGCGAGCAGAAGGTGTTGTCGACGACCAGCGGGATGCCCGCGTCCCTCGCGATCTTCGCCATCTGTTCAAGATCTGTTATCGCCATGGTCGGATTTGCGGGTGTCTCGACATAGAGGAGTTTCGTGTGCGGGATGGCGACTGCCTGTCTGACCTTGTCGACATCCGATGTGTCCACGAACGTTGCACTCACGCCCCACTTCCTGTAGTGGTCGTCCTTCTCCAGTATGCTGCGGGACGCTCCGTAGAGAGAGGCTGTCGCGACGACGTGTGATCCCGGCTCGAGAAAGGCGTAGTACATTACGTCTACCGCTGCCATGCCGGAAGCGGTGGTGATGCTGCCATATCCACCCTCCAGTGCGGCGATCTTCTGCTCAAGAGCATCGCAGTTCGGGTTGTGGAGCCTCGAGTAGATACCCTCCTTGCCTGAGCTGGCGAAGCGAGCGGCTCCGTCCTCGCAGGTCTCGAACGCATATGTTGAGGAACGTGCAATCGGCGGATTC
>PUON01000142.1 GCA_003552125.1 Dehalococcoidia bacterium
AGGAGACAGGAGGCAGGAGGTATTTCGTCACCAAGGGTGACGCGAACGAGAACCCGGACAGCGAGCCGGTGCTGGCCGACAACGTGGTGGGCGTGCACGTGTACACGGTCCGCGACGTCGGCTGGATCTCGGTGGCGCTCAAGGAGCTGTTCATCAACCAATCCGCGCCGCCGGTGGAGGGCACCTGATGCAGGTTGACAGGGTTACGCAACGACACACAGTACCGGCGACATCCCGCGGGACTGTCCGGGAGGGAGGTGGTGTGAGTACCCCGAGAGGCACATGTCCGGAGTGCGGTGCGGCGTATGCGGGCTGGGCGCTGCTACAGCCCGAGCATCAGACCTGTCGGCTGTGCGATGCTGCGCTGGATATCGTGACGCCGTCCATGCGGCCGAAACCTGACAGCGGAAGGGAACCAGAGGATCAGAAAGGTGCTTGAGTTCATCGCAGAGCGCAGGGGCATACGGCTCATGTGCATGATGGCCGCGGGCGTGCTGCTGGCGGTGTCCCTGGGCGGACTTGTGTACTCGTCATCATCTGCCGAGGCGCAGGAGAAGCCCGCCACCGCGTATCAGCACCGGGGGACGTTCGACTACCAGGTGTACGTCACCCCTGGGATACTGTACGGCGACGAGTTCCCTAAACCCGAGGACAACGACCGGGACCGTGAGCCGGAGGATGAGGAACTTGCGCACGTGCCGCCCGTGCTGTTCCGCGAGCTGCTTGAGGACCTGGACATGGCGTTCAGCTACCGCGTGGACGCTGCCGAGCCGCTGCAGAGCGTGCGCAGCGAGGCCACCGTGACGATTATCGCCGAGCACCCGCGCATGTGGGAGAAGGATATGCGCGACTGGTCCGTGTCGCGCGATGCGCGTGAGCTGCGGCTGCAGTTTCCGTTCGAGTACGACCTGTTCGAGTCGTACGTCAAGGACATCGAGGAGGAGATCGCGCTGACGCGGACGCAGCGCGACTTCATCATCGAGGCGCGCGTGCGCACCACGGCGGAGACCGTGAACGGACGACTGCTGGACGACGAGTATGTGCATACGCTGCGCATCATATTGAGAGACAGGACGCTTGAGTTCGATGGCGACCTGCGGCACACGGAGAGCAGATCGGTCGACGGCATCGACTTCACGCTGAAGGGGTGGTTCGACTACGAGGCGTATATGAAGCACAGCCGCCTGTACGAAGGCGAGGTGCTGCGGTCGGAGTCGCTGCCCGTCGCCGGGGAGGAGGAGCGCCCGCGCATCACACCGCAACAGGTTGCCACCATCGGCCCCGGGCAGGTGCTGTACCCGCGCACGATACAGTCGATCGACGGGGTCTTCAGCTACGACCTCGCCTCCGAGGGACGCATCGCGGACGAGGTGTGCGATATCGAGATCACGGCGACCTTGTCCAGCGGCGACCGCTGGAGCAGGAAGCTTGAGCTTGTGGCGCCGGAGCGGGTGGACTCAGGCGAGGTGAGCTTTCCGATCGACATTCACTACTTCGACCGGGTGGTCGAGGCGATAGGCGAGCAGACAGGCGTGAGGACCGGGTCATATGACATCGCCATAGAAGCGCGGGTACACGTGCGCGCCGGGATAGGCGACGGCCGCATCGACGAGGTGTACACGCAGACGCTTAAGGGGCGGCGCGACGGCGCCCAGCTGACCTTCGGCGAGAAGCTGAGCGACACGAAGATGGGCAGCATCGGTGGCGGGACGGTGGTGGTGGAGGATGGCCGGGAGCAGTGGCGGCCCGCATCCATCGCGGGGACCGTGACCGGCGCCGCACTGCTGGCCGTGGTGGGCATCGCCCGCGTGCGAAGCGGCTCACGGCGCGATGAGGTGGAGCGGCAGGTGCGCAAGGCGAAGAAGGCCTGGCGGGATGTGCTTGTGGAGATCGACCAGATGCCGGCGGTGGAGCGCGACGAAATCTCGATACCGGTGAGCACGATAGAGGACCTCGCGCGCGTGGCCGAGCAATCAGGTAAGCCGGTGCTGTACTGCGCCAGCCACGGTGAACACGAGTTCTCGGTCCTCGACGGACAGGTGCGCTACGTCCATACGGTGTCGCACCCGCATCCCGAACGGGCCGGAAGGGCACAGGAAGGCTGATGGCGGGCGCGCGGTACGCAGAGGGAGACGACAGGATGAGTGAGAGTGAAGCGACGGTCGGCGTCGGTATGGAGAACCCAATCACCTTGGACGAGCTCTGGTCCGTGTGGCCGCGCGGAGAGGTGATTGCGGGTGGGGCTCCCGCCGCACGGCGCAACGACGAGCAGCGCCGGGAGGTGCACCGGCTCCGCAGCAAGGGCCTGACGTACGCGGAGATCGGTAGGCGCTGCGGCATAAGCCGTGAACGGGTGCGGCAGCTTGCTACCGTCAACCCACCGCGACAGAAGCAGGATATCATGTCCCGCCCCACGCTCACTCCGAGTGAGGCTGCGCGCCTGCTGGGCGTGCACCCCGGGACGGTGAGGAAGTGGGCGGACCGCGGTCTGTTGCGCAGCTTCCGTGTGGGACCGCGTCGCGACCGCCGCTTCCTGCGTGATGACGTGGTTGCGTTTCTGACGGTCGACGAGGAACAGGCGATGAGACTTAACGGAGGAGAGAGTCCGCGGTGAGTCCCTGGACGGATACGGACACCAGGTCGAGTGGATGGCCGCTGCAACAGGTGGATTAATGAGAAGAATCGGGCTGGTCGTGATGACGCTCACCATAGTGCTGGCAGGCGTTGCCGTGGTGCACGTCGGCGCCACGGGTGAGCAGCGCGTGTTTGCCCAGACCGTCACGATTGACGACCCGTGGATCGGGGTCTGGGGGGACATCGAGTGCGACTGCGACTACGCAGACGTCGACGTCCAGTTCGGCACCCAGGTATTCGAGGACGGCGGCGTGCCGTACTACGATTCCGTCACCTTCATCATCGGGAACGCGTATCCGGGACTGGAGGTCCGCTTCTTCCTCAATCTGCACAACCGCTGGGAAGCCCCGGTCGTGCTCCAGAGGGAGGAACTGAGCTGGTCGGACGGTGGGCCCTGCATGCAGATGCTCTCGTGGGAATTGAACGGAGAGACGGGCGATCCCGGCGACCTCGAGGGCAGGGTCGTGGGACCACCGGTGGGACCCGGTGAGACGCTGTCTCTGATGATGGTTCGCATGATCTCGATGGACGTGCCGCAGAATCACACCTGCACGGAGAGGTTTGTGGCCTCGATCAATAATGATACCGATGCACCCGATACTGGTCCTCCTTCGCCCGGGCCTGCGGCGTTCGGAGGTGGCGGTTTCGCTGCCGATCCGCCCTGCTTCTTCGATGTGGACATGCTGGGCGAGGTAACACGCGTCTACGTGACGTGTGCGGACAGCCGATGTGTGCGTGATTACGAGGCGGAGGATCCCACCGGCAGCTACTACCTCGACCTGAGCGAGGGCACGCAGGTGACCCATGAGCGCGAGGAGAGTTTCCGTGCGAGTCCACCGCGCTGGGTCAGAATGCGCGTGGCGGAGGACGTGCCGCCCGTACCGGAGGGCATGGTAGCGCTTGGCGATGTGTACGACTTTACCGGTTTCACCGCGAACGGAGAACCGGTCGACTCCGTGTATTTCGACCGACAGGTGGGAATGGAACTGGCGTACGACCCTGATGACCTCCCCGATGATGCCATCGGAATCGGCATAGGGCACTGGGATCCTGAGGCGGGAAACTGGCAGTTGCTGCCGCAGTCCACAGGCAGGATTGCCGGTGTCGGGACAGCCACCGCTGATGTGACGCAGTTCAGCACGTTCGCCGTGCTGGCTACCGTGCCGGTTGAGCCGCCTCCCGCCCGTGAAGTGGCATGGCAGCCGCCGGAGGAACCGGCCGTGGCATCGTTCACCGCGCACGGGCTGGTCGTGCAGCCTGACACCGGACATCTGTGGGGACCGATACGCGTGCTGACGCACAGCGGCCGCAGCGCCACCGTGATGGTGACAGTGACCAACACGGGAGATGCTGCCGGTACGTTTACCGCTGAGCTGCTGCTGGACGGCGCTGTTGCCGGACGCCAGGAAGTCGATCTCGCCTCAGGCGAGCGTAAGGTGCTGTCCTTCGAGCTGCGGGACCTGCAGGACGGCGTGCACCGCGTGGAGATCGCCGGGCTGACGGCCGCCTTCGCCACGTATCAGCAGGTAAACTGGTGGCTGATCATGATAGCCGCCGCCGCGCTCATCCTCATCGTTGCGGTGATTGTCCGGGTACGCGGGCGGAGCCGGGTCCACGAAGGGCATACGGACTGATTTCCCCTCCCCGGGGCTAAAGACGGTCACGCTAGATGACATAACCGTCAGGCCGTGCAGCTCTCCGGGCGGACCGACCCAACAGGAGTGCGCAGATACTATGTCAGGCCTTCAATTGGCACTGGTATCACTGACGGGGGAAGATCATTGACAGGCCAGAACTCACAACCCAATATGAACACACCTGCTTAATGCGATCCGCAGCATTGAGCAGCGTCACACCATGGCGAGAGAGGGCAAAGGGGAGCGTCCTCTCTCGCACGTCGGAATAGCAAAGGGCACACTCACCTTCGCCACAACTGAGTCCTTTCCCGACTGTTCAGCTCCACCAGGCCCGAACCTCAGCGTGGCATTGATGAATGTGCCCCGGGTGGTATCGTCGCATAGGATCATGAGAGTGTCAACCTCTGAAGCTAAACACATTAAGCAGGTTTTGACAGCTATCAGGCTGCAAGCGCTGTTGCTGGTACCAAGCGAATAGGACAGGCAACTCGCCTGGCAGTTCAAGCCTTACCCATCCTGAACACCCTGGTTCCGCAATCAGCACACGTGCCCTGGACCGCAGGTCGTCCGTTCTTGAGCGTGATCTGCTCCGAGTTGGCGACGTCAACCTTCTGCCGGCACTTCATGCAGTCCGCTTGAGCCGTGACACATCTCCGTTCTGTAACCACCTGCTGAGCTTACTCAGACTGTCTGAGCATTGGCAATTCCCGAGACATAGCCTCGACAAAGATGGGCGTGGCTAGGTGGTCTGCTTATCGGCCCATGGTAATACCGCGCTATGATTGCACGACCACGCAAGCGGCCTGCATGTCCGAGTTGACAATCGCGTACAACTACTCTACTTTGGACGTGACATTGTTCGGTGCTCAGAATCGAGTCGCGGCAGACTTCCGAATAGGAGTTCCTGCGGCGCAATCCGAAGGTGAGCGGGTTCCTGCTATTGGCGCCCGAAGGCCGAACGAGGGAGGCATGAGTGCGTGAATCAAAGCTTTGCAGAGCTATGCCCATTGTTATGGTCTTGGCGCTGGTAGCAGGCTTTGTGTCTGTCCCAGCGGGCCCGGTGATGGCAAGCAACAACACCTTCACGAAGCTTTCTGACCCACTAGACCTGCCTGAAGGCACCGGGCACGCTGTGGCATTCAGTCACGACTCTACCTACCTGGCGGTAGCCCATGACGATTCCCCTTATGTCACCATCTACAAGAGAGATGGCGACACTTTCAACAAGCTGGCTGACCCGGCCGACCTGCCTGCAGGTACTGGGCGGGCTGTGGCATTCAGTCATGACTCTACCTACCTGGCGGTAGCCCATGATGATTCCCCTTATGTCACCATCTACAAGAGAGATGGCGACACTTTCACCAAGCTGGATGACCCGACAGACCTGCCTGCATTTACCGGGCGGGCTGTGGCATTCAGTCACGACTCTGCCTACATGGCGGTGGGCCATGATGCTATTCCCTATGTCACCATCTACGAGAGAGATGGTGACGACTTCACCAGGCTTGCTGACCCGGCAGATCTGCCTCCAGGTACTGGACGGGCAGTTGCCTTCAGCCCCGACTCTGCCTACTTGGCGGTAGCTCATACTGCTAGTCCCTATGTCACCATCTACGAGAGGGATGGTGACGACTTCACCAGGCTTGCTGACCCGGCAGACCTGCCCTCAAATATTGGGCAGGGAGTGGCCTTCAGCCACGACTCCACTTACATGGCGGTGGCTCATTTCACTCCCCGTGTCATAACTATCTACAAGATAGAGGCTTTGAATACCTTTGCCAAACTGGCTGACCCTGCAGACCTGCCCGCAAGTACGGGGTTCGGCGTGGCCTTCAGCCATGACTCTGCCTATATGGCCGTGTCCCACGGTGCCAGCCCCTATGTCACTATTTACGAGAGGGATGGTGACGACTTCACCAAGCTGGATGACCCGGCAGATCTGCCGCCGGACACAGCCACAGGAGTGGCTTTCAGTCATGACTCCACGTACATGGCTGTGGCCCATTTCTCCAGCCCCTACATAAGCATCTATAGAACTCCAGCACCAGTCGTTCCTCTATCTGTTCCCATCGTAGGCGGTGAAGCGTTTCCTGCAAATAGGCTGGCAATCCTGGCCCCCTGGCTTGCGATGATTGCAGCCATCGGAGTTGGTGCTGCTGTAGCGGTAAGACGACGCCGGGTTCACAGCTAGTCAGTTAAATGGGATCTTCGGAGGCAGGCCTTGTGCAAGGCCTGCCTCTTCTTAGTCCACTCATACTGACGTGGCCCGGGAATCCGGACATGGCGTTCATGTGACGCCCTGCTCTGGAACAGACAGAGATACGGGGCCGAACGTGACGCCTGACGGCAGCACTCCACTCCAACCCTGCCGGGTCCTTGCCCGAGGACTGAGTCCTGCTCAAGGTCACGTCCTCTCTCGGACGCTGTCACGCAACAAGAAGGGCACACTCACCTTCGCCTTGTCCGACTCCCGATCTGCCTGCCTACGCTTTCGCGCAAACCACTGGATCTGGTTGTCGGCTTCGCGTCGATGAATGTGCCCGTGCTTATGATCGCATAGGATCATGGAAATGTCAAATCGCAGCCGCCAAAACCACTGAATGCTCTCTGAGAGCTATCAGGCTGCAAGCGCTGTTGCTGGTACCAAGCGAATAGGGCGGGCAACTCGCCTGGCAGTCTAAGCCTTGCCCATCCTGAACACCCTGGTTCCGCAATCAGCACACGTGCCCTGGACCGCAGGTCGTCCGTTCTTGAGCGTGATCTGCTCC
>PUON01000146.1 GCA_003552125.1 Dehalococcoidia bacterium
CCCCCGCCGTAACCGCTACAGGGAATCCAGCATCCTCAAGCAACGGAACCTGATTCTGAATAGTGCCGACTTGTGCGAACTGGCTGAACAGAAAGGCGAAGAATATCAGCCAGAACGTAGAGGTGGAGATCGCAGCCTTAAGTGACATGCCTGACTTCAGATTAGCGGCATTTCGCGCAGCGCTACTCCTGGATAACTCGGCACCGTACGCCGTCAATCCTATCTCCTCCGGCCGGGTACGGATGACAAGAACGGAAAGCGGGATTATCACAGCCCAGCACAATACACCCAGCACCAGAAAAGTGGTACTCCATCCGAGGGATGGGAGGAGATACGTCCCTAATATGGGCACGAGAACCAGCCCTCCGGCGCCCACACCCGCGGCCATGAAGCCAACTGCTGCACCCCGACGCTTCTCAAACCAGTTCGAGACCACGGCACTGGTAGGGATCTGCCCGGTGCCGGCCATGCCAAGACCGATGATAGCGTAGCCAACATAGTACTGCCACAACGACCCCATGAATGACAGCACGAGGAAACCGATTCCGGCGACCGTTGCACCGGCCACCATGACAACTCGTGCTCCATAGCGGTCTACGAGCCGCCCCGCCTGCGGCGACGACAGCCCCATGGTAATGAAGAATATGGTGAACCCGGCCATGACGTCACCACGTCCCCACCCCATCTGCTGCTGAAGGGGTGTCACGAAGAGACTGAATGCGTAGAATCCACAGCCGAAGGTGATGATGTTGCAGAGAAACGCGGCAAGGACAACCCAATAGCCATAGAAGGGTTGGCGAAACTTAGAAGTCAACCAGTTCCCTCATGTGACCCAAACTGATCTTTCGTGTCCGGGATGCTGCCAAGGAAATCAATGTCCATTATATATCAGCAGGAACGTTGGCGCTCTTGACCTCGAATGGTAGAATCAACCGCACATGTGACGTGAGGCTGCGAATGCAGGAAGGGTGGCAACCACCACAAGCCCGCCTGTAAACGCCGCCACAATATACCGGAGGCACCATGGACATCAGGATCAGCTTCCTCGGGGCGGCAGAGAACGTAACCGGATCGCGCTTCCTCCTGCAGGCAAACGGTCACCGTTTCCTTATCGACTGCGGAATGCATCAGGAACGTGAATTGCGCAGCCGGGACTGGGAACCGTTCCCGGTGGACCCGTCGTATATCGACGCGGTACTCGTGACCCATGCTCACCTGGATCACTGCGGGTACCTGCCGAAGCTTGTCCGCGAAGGGTTCACTGGCCCAGTCTATTGCACACCGGCCACCAAGGAGATCATGAAGATATCGCTCCTGGACTCCGCACACATCCAGGAATCGGATGCAGAGATCAAGAAGAGAAGGCACCAGCGCGAGGGACGCAAGGGGCCTTACCCTGAGGTCCCCCTGTACACGGTCCAGGATGCGGAGAAATGCTTTCCACAATTGCAGCCGGTCAGATGCAAAGAGGCGGTAGACCTTGCCGATGGAGTCTCGGCCACGTTCCACGAGGCAGGTCACATTCTTGGATCGGCAATGATCGCCGTCAATGTGCGACTTAATGGAGAGGAGCGGCGTGTACTATTCACCGGAGACATAGGTCGATGGGACCGCCCGATTGTGCGAAACCCAAGTACTTTCGATTACGTCGACTACATAGTCATGGAATCAACCTACGGGAACCGGACACACGCAGACGTAGAGGACATCGACAAGCAACTCGAGCAGGTAATCACGGATACAGTCCAGGCGGGCGGCAATATCATCGTCCCAAGCTTCGCGATTGAGCGAGCACAGGAGTTGCTGTACCACATGCGTGACCTGCTTGCAGCGGACCGGATACCACACATACTCGTATTCCTCGACAGCCCAATGGCAATCAAGGTAACCGAAGTGTTTCGAAACTACCCGGATTTGTACGATGATGAAGCCACGGAGATACTGGAGAAAACGGGCTCGCCGTTCGATTTCGCAGGCCTCGTAGCTGTGTCCTCAGTAGCGCAGTCGAAGGCACTTAACTACCTTGGTGGATCCGCGATGATTATCGCCGGATCCGGCATGGTAACTGGAGGCCGCATCAAGCATCACATCGCGAATAACATATCACGTCCGGAATCCACCATTCTCTTTGTCGGCTACCAGGCGGTCGGCACCCTCGGTAGACACCTCGTCGAAAACCCGGAGAAAGTCCGCATATTCGGACAGATGTACGACGTGCGTGCACGTATCGAGGAGATACAGGGATTCTCCTCTCATGCGGATCGAAACGAGATGATACGCTGGCTGTCGAGCATCAGAAACACTCCCCGAAAGGTGTTCATTGTGCACGGAGAGAAAGAAGCATCGCACGATTTCGCACGGCTCCTCACGGAACGCTATGATTGGGATGTGTCGATTCCGAGCTACGGTCAGGAAATCCAGGTGGAGTAGCCGAAACGGACACAGAGACAGATCATGGCTATCAGTATGAACGGGAGGTGCACATGAGCGACGCGATACGTGATATTCTGACGAGTGCCCGGACAGTAGCGATCGTTGGGCTGTCGGCAAAACCAGAACAGGACAGCTATCTGGTGGCGTGCTATCTGGCAGATCACGGCTACGAAGTCATTCCAGTTAATCCCGGCGCAGACGAAATACTGGGCAGGAAGTCGTATGCATCCCTTCGTGACCTCCCGGAGTCACCCGATGTAGTCGACATATTCCGCAGAGCGGAGTTCGTTCCTGACATCGTAGAGGACGCGATTGCGATCGGCGCTCGAGCCATCTGGATGCAACTCGGCATCTGCCATCAAGAGGCAGCGTTACGCGCCGAGGATGCCGGTCTCAAAGTGGTAATGGACCACTGTATGAAGCGGGAACACCAGCGTTTGACCAAAGGTGCACCCGATGACTCATCTTCCGGAGAGGCGTGTGAGTGGCGTCCGTCCGACTAGACAGCGCGGTTCCATTGACTGACCGGCTCGTAAAACGCGCGTGATTTGATCTCCATGTCGCGTCCACCCCATGTATCCTTCATCTCCTTGCGAGCATCAGCAAGAGCCTCGCTGGAAAGCCAGTCTTTGAACACTGACTTGTCACCGAACTCATACACGGCAAGATACGGGGGTTGATCGGACTCTAACTCGCTTGACAGTCTGTAACGTTTCACCGAACTGATATGGCCGCCACTCACCAGCATCGGAATGTGTACCTTGTCATACCACTCATTGAACTCCGCGTCGAGTTCAGGAGCACACCGGGTCCACACGAGCCACAAATACGGTTTCGTTATTGCCATCCGTCCTCCTATCGCAAATCACCGACCTGAGCGGCCAGAGCGCGTACAACTGCCCGCACTATATCACAGCTGCGACACACTGCCGTGGGCCATCACGCTCGCAGATTCCTTTCGGAAGCACAGACCAGCATGGCGTCGCCGTGCTAGACTATCGATTCCGATTGTCCCCTGCGCCCCGTATGGTGGCCGGGACGGAGGTGAACAATGAGCCGACGCGAACGCTTCTGCCACCTTCTCGGGTGGGTGCTATTCATCATATGTGCGCTGCTGTTCATCGGCTCAGCGTTGCTGAGCGGTGATACCCTGTACCTCGCAGGGAGCATCATCTTCTTCGTTGCGTGTGGCATCTTCCTTATTCCACTGCTTTCCGGCAGTTCAAAGCAGGATACTTCAACCCCAAGGGACGTCGTAGAAGAGACAGATCGACGATCGACCTGAGCCGGGGCTACTAAGATATCTCGATGACGCCCACGCCAGCCACTATCATAATCGTCGCGATGATGCGCACAATCACGAGCCTGCGCCCACCACTCCAGAACAGAAAACCCGGGGCCAGCCAGCTTAGGGCGATAGCGAACAGAAGTACGAACAGTGGTCGACTGCTCAAGAGGGTCGAGACCAGAGACACTGGGCCATGCTGCAATGCCCAGTAGGACACGATGATTCCGACGGGAGCGATAGTCTCGTTCAAAGCAAGCAACCCCAACGCTTTCCCGCGCTCATGTAGCGCCCATATATTCTGAATGACGGCACGTCGCATAGCGATCGACAGGAACGTCGCACCCATCACTGCGGCACCTATCGCAAACAGGTTCCAGAAGGTGATCTGAGCCAGAGCGACTTTGCCCGTCACGTCCGCCGTTGCGAACAGGAGACTGGCCAGAAAAATGAGCGCGGAGCGGCGTCGGCTCATGTAGATGCGGGACGGTTCCCGATTGGCGGATATGAGGACTGCACCGCAAGCGACAATCACCACCGCCAGCCACTGTTGCCATCCGAGTTGTTCTCCCAGGGCCACAAACGCAATCAAAGCCACAAAGATCGGGTACATATACACAATCGGGACAACGGTCGAAACCTCCCTATGCCGCAGACTGTCGAGCAGGATGATGATCGCCCCGGTGCGGATGAGAGATGACACCACTGCCATGACCACGTGATACGCGCCTGTGCCCGATGGAAGCGGTACGACAAAGGTCATCACGACGCCATAGAACAGATGGATACAGCCTACCAGCAGCATGAACATGCGGATGGAGGAGAATCGTTTCGATACCAGATGACTGTCGAATATATTGACCACCGCCATGATGGCGGCGCTTATAAGTGCTGCATGTACCCAGGTCACGTCGGGAGTCCCCCCGACTGCGACCGTGGCAGATTCTCGATGTGCAACATGGCTGTTCAGGCACCAGATGCGCTTACAACTGCACAACAACAGGAGTGAAGAACTCTCACCCGTCACACGCAACGTCCCGGGACGTCCGGCGGGTGTTATTCTATCAGCCGAGAGTCCATTACCCTTGACGTTCCTCGCGGTGGATGACAGTATACTTGCCGCAAGGATTCACCCTCATAAGGACCACATAGATGGCAATACTGCGCAGATGGTTTCCGAACACACTCGATATCATCAGACAGCATAAGCGCGCGTATCTGACTATAAACGTGGCGTACTACGGAGTCGTAGCGATCGCCATGGTGTTCGTCTCCTTCTACCCGGAGATACAGGAGGCTCTGATCAGCACGGTCGCGCTCTCCTTTGCTGAAGAGCCAATGGCCGGAGTGGCAAGGGCATACCTTGAGGGTCAGGTCTTTCGAGCCATCTCCCTGACATTTCTTTTCAACTTCTTCATGGGCACATTGCTTGTGCTCTTCCTCCCTTCTATGGTCATACCGTTCGCCGGATTGTTCATGGGTGGCGTGCGCGCCCTCCTCTGGGGCCTGCTACTCGCTCCTACCACTCCCGAACTGCAGATAACGATGATCCCGCACTCGGGGACCCTGCTGCTTGAGGGACAGGGCTACATCCTCGCGCTGCTGGCTGTATGGGTCCTGGGACGAGCTTTCACTTCACCCAGGAGCATCAATGCTCCGTCCTGGAGGGCGGCTTACCTTAAGGGCCTGAGCAAGGCGTCACGACTGATTGGTCTGGCAGCCCTTGTATTGCTGGTGGCTGCTATATACGAAGCGCTCACTCTCATCTACCTCGTGCCTCAACTCCTTGCATGATCACCGTCACGGGGTTTGTGCACAAGTCCGGTTGCTTTTCCTAATCCTCCGACTCGCTGCGACGTTATACAGACATGTGGTGCCGTCACCATTCAGGGACTTAGAGTGTTGCGTCTGCAAACAAGGAGGCCCTCTTGTCGAACGAACGCAGGGTAGTAATCACGACGCTCCTCGGGATCGGCTGTGGACTCGCATCCTGGGCTATCTGTGCGAGGGGCATGGGGCTCCAGGTGATATGGTCGCAGAGCGTGGTGCTCGTACTGATAAATGCACTGATGGGGTTCACCATCGGCATAAGCTCCCTCAGACTGCACTGGATGCTGCATGGCGCCCTGATCGGACTGATCTACGGCATGGTGCTTGCGGTCTTCACAGAGAGTCACGGCCTCGGGTTCTGGTGGGCACTCGTACTGGGGCCAGTGTTCGGTTTCGTTGTCGAACTCTGTGCGACGGTGTTCTTCCGTGCGAGTGTCGACGTGTGGTAGTTGTGGCAGTGAACTGTCAGCTGCACGCTGATGCCTCGCACACGACGTTACGCCCGATCGAAGCTCACCTTCTCGCCACTCTTCACAAGCCGAAAGACCCCGGGATCGCCTTCCACGCGACCAAATACGGTGACGTCACTCGCTGCCCTGGGCTCATCACCAGTGCTCGCAGGCGTTGGTCCAAAGAATATGCAGAGTGCGTGCCCGGGAGGCCAATAGGCCAGATCGCCACGCTCGACTACTTCCTGTGGCGATTCCAGGGCCAGATGCATCGACACTGCGCCGTACAACTCTTCACCCCAGGATTGCATTCGGACCTGAAGTGGCAGGGCATTCCAGATCTCCTTGGCTACTTCAGTATCATTCAATAAGGCGTACGCCGCCACGTTGCCCGCTGTGATGCGCACTCGACGTTGTTCGCTCATGTAGTTCCTCCCCCAGAAGCTTCACTTGGGTCATGGTCCCAGTCTAGTGACCACACATCCCACCGTCAACTCCCGGTTGAATCTCTTGCTTGAGAGTCCTATTACGATATGCACGCATACCCGGCACCCCGTCAATGCGGAATAAACACGGTCCGGCAGCTTCCATCAGACCGTTCCCCACAAGACATGCCAGCGGAACGAGGGAGTACGCCCCGGCGCTCCTCAGCACCAGACCAGTTGCATCGGCAAATGCGACACCCTGCACCAGCCATGCGTGCCCGATCGACATGCCTATCGATCCCGCAGTCGCGAATGCTCCAAACTCGAACACAGCCGTAGCTGCGGCATATATGAAGAAGCGCCGGCCTTTGCCTTGGCCGATAATGAGGCCAGCGAATGCACCTGTCCCCGCTGCCAGCAATGGCGAAACCAACACAAGTCCTACGAAGCACTGCAGTACCACCATCGGCAGGTTAAAGACCATCACAAGCAGGGAAGTGGCCACGACTTGGCCACCCTC
>PUON01000050.1 GCA_003552125.1 Dehalococcoidia bacterium
GGCCTTGAATGCCGGGCTGTGCGTCCTGCGGTTCCGTTTCATGTCCTGCTCCTTTCTACGCCTATTTTAGAGCAGAACTCCACTTAAGACCCCTGTCCGAATTCCTGGGGCCACCTCAGTCTCCTCCACGCCATAGATCCCGATTTTCAGCCCGGCCGTGAATTGTGTGTCGGCGTGTGTTCATGTAGCATTCTTCTGTGTTGTAGAGGACACGGCGGCTGGTAGTTGAACGGTGGTGGCTGCATTGGGCATAGCATATCGGTCGGGTTCGGTCTCGCCCCACCCATGCCACGCCGCGTCAAGGGAGGGGTTATGTTGAGGCTTCTCTGGTTAATCGCCCTGATCGTCCTGGTCCTGTGGCTTCTCAGTCTCATTTTCAACTTCATTACCGGTCCATCCCTGCACGTCCTGCTCGTGATCGCCATCGTACTGCTCGTGATCTGGTTCCTGAAGGGACGAAGGTAAGCGCGAACGGGACGCACACTGACAACACCGAGCGGTGACCTCACGCCGTGCTGAGACGGCTCAACGCGTTGCGCTGCGCCGTAATCCAGCACCATTACAGGCGGCCGACGTTCGGAACGACAGACCAGGAAGTGAGAGCAGTCCGCAAAGTACCGGGACGCAGTGTTGAGGAACAGAGAGTCGGCACACTATCCACAGCACGAGAATGACCAAGTGCCGATGCTGACGCTGTCAATTGCCTCGCTGCCCATCTCATTAATCACACGAACCACGATAATCGACGTTCCAGTCGGCGGCGCTTGAAAGACTGCCCTCGGCCCGTCTCCCGTCAACGTGCCCCGGTCGGTGCTCCATTCATACGTGTAGCGGCTCTCCCCGTCTTCGACGAAGACTTCAATGGAGCAACTCTTTTCACCAAGGATGAGAAAACCATCTCCATAAGGCTCAAACTGATGGGTGTCGAGGGCTTTCACTTCCAATCCAATGATCTCTGGCGGCTCACCTCTGCTCACACTAACCGGAATCGCCCTTCGCGCAGAACCACCATATTCATCGGTGACATCCACGGCGATCCAGTGCAACCCGGTTTGGTCAGGGGCAATCCAAGTAACTGACGATCCTTGTCCGGTGACTGCGCCCGCTGTGGCAGTCCACGCATATACAAGATCATCACCTTCCTGATCCACTGCTTCGCAAGAGACCTCAACCACTGAACCAGGGATCACCCATCCGGGGGAATCATCGATCTCGGCGTACAACGTGTGAATCACAGGGGGAGTATTCTTCCGTACTGACAGGGACAAGGACCGATCGTCGGCCCCTCCGTATGAATCGGTCACTCTGACATATATTCGGTGCAGTCCCTCCGCATCTGGTGCCGTCCACCCAATGTCGGAACCTGTGCCAACGATCAGACCATCGGTGGCGGTCCATTGATACACGAGGGTGTGCATCTCGCTATGGTTCACCGTGCACGCAAGCTGCACAATCATGCCAGGCACAATGCGGTCGGTCGAAGCGACAAGTTCAACCACCTGCGGGGGTGAGACCGGCGCCTCAACTGCCTCCTCGGTGTTGCGCGCAGGAAACGCAAGCAACCCTGCCCCTGACGCAGCCACAAGGGCAATGGCTACAATTGCCACTACCGCAACCGATATTGCGGCGATCCTGAGGATTCGTCGGGATCTCGCCCGCGACGCACCTGCGGCTTCAGTGGTGTCCGACATGCACAGTCTTTCCTGACCCGAATTATTCAAAGTGTAGCATCACAGCTATCTTGCCGGAAGCATAAGGGCAGGACTTTGATGATCGCACCGCGCCGGGCCCTGAACTGTTGTCCGTTCGCTGCCGTAGTGAAACCGGAGACGCACCGAAGCCACATGTCCGCTACAGGACTATGCACCATGCGCCACGAGCAATTCGGCGGTATCGGTGTGATTCCCGGTCTCAGCAATGTCAAGTGCCGATGCACCATCATTCCGCGTAAGGGTGATGTCCGCGCCGTTATCAAGCAGCACCAGCGACACTTCGGTATTGCCGTACACAGCAGCTCTGTGCAGTGGGGCGTAGCCGTTGTGGTCTTGTGCGTTCACGTCGGCACCGTGGTCAATCAGGAGTTGCATTATGTCTGAATGGTTGCCGTGTGCTGCAGCATGAGCAGGTGTGAAGCCGAGATCACTTCTAACGTTGACCTCAGCGCCAGCATCGATAAGCAACTCACAGATCGCCAGGGGGCCATTGCGTGCAGCCAGGTGGAGAGCCGTCAGGCCGAGAAGCCCAGCAGCGTCTACATCAGCTCCCGCATCAATGCCCGCTTGTACCAGCGCCATGTCTCCGTCCGCGACGGCATCATGCAGGTTGACCTCGACGTCATCAGAGTCTTCCGGTTCATCAACGATCGGCACGGAATCGGTATCAGGTTCGGATTCCTCTATTTGTTCTGGTTCTTCATAAGCCTCGGGGGCGGGTGCAACCTCTGATGGCGTACACGCGCCGCCAAAGACAAGAGAAGCTGTTACAACGATAATCAGTAGTCGCTTAAACATTCCTTTGCCTCCTTTGTGAGTCGACAACGCATCACAATGCTCCGCCTGACAGGCGACTATCTGTCGTATATCGTGGTCTGCGATATGAAGGCGACGCACGGGGCGTGCCATCGTGAGAGGGCGACCGACAATGATCGCATATCAAGCCAGACTTGCGACAGCCTACCCGACCTGATTTCGGTTGGTCAAGCGTGCAGAAGTGCTCAATGCAGAGCAATCGCCACGGCAAATTTAACTCTGGTGCAAAGTGGTCTGCGAACTCACTTGCCCATAAGCGACCCTGGCTCAGCGCTTGAGGTATCGACGGTGTGTGTCCGCAGATGATAGATACGCAGAGCCACGACATCAGATTCTCGCTTTCTTCAGTCGGATTGCGTTCATGGTTACTGTGAAGGAACTCACTGCCATGGCCAAAGCACCTATCATCGGATGTAAGAGGCCAAGACCGGCTATCGGTACTGCGGTGCCATTGTAAAACCAGGCCCAGAAATACCCCTGCCTGATCTTGCTGAAAGTAGCCTTTGAAAGTCTGATCGCAGAGACAATCCCAGAGATCTCTCCCCTCACAAGTATGATGTCTCCGGCTTCAATGGCGATATCAGTACCTGTGCCCATCGCGATTCCCACGTTTGCAGCCATGATCGCCGGGGCGTCATTAATGCCATCGCCTACCATCGCAACCATGCCATATTTCTGCTGCGCCCGCGTCACCATCTCCACTTTCTCGCCGGGCAAGACCTCAGCGTATACCTCGTCAATGCCAATTTCACGCGCGATGGCTTCCGCAGTGCTCCGGTTGTCCCCTGTGAGCATTATGGTCTTCAGCCCCAAGCCTTGAAGCTCACGGATGGCCTCAGCGGTGCCTTCTTTGAGGGAATCCGCAACAGCGATCATTCCCAGGATGGAGTTATCAGCGACCACAGTCATTACCGTCTTTGCCTCTCCTTGGAGAGCATTCAGTCTGTCCTGCATTTCCGGCTCAAGCCCGCCGTTCTCCAGTATCTCGGGTTTTCCGACCAGAACTTCTATTCCGTTTACCACTCCCTTCACACCTGCCCCGGTGAGCGCCTCAAACGAGCGTGGCTCATCCAGCCTGATCCCCTGGTTCCTGGCTCTATTGACAATAGCTTCGCCGAGCGGGTGCTCGGAGCCTTGCTCGAGACTGGCGGCGTAATACAGCACCTGCTCTTCGCTGTGGGCATCAGAGGATACTACATCCGTTACCTCGGGTTTGCCCTTTGTCAGGGTGCCAGTCTTATCCAGGATGATTGCTCTGACCTCTTTCATCGTCTGGATGGCCTCCCCCTTCCGTATAAGGACACCTCTCTCAGCACCGAAGCCGCTGCCGACCATGAGGGCTGTGGGTGTGGCCAGTCCGAGGGCACAGGGGCAGGAAATGACCAGCACAGCCACGGTAGCCAGAATCGCCAGAACCAAGCCAGGCAGGTCCGGATTGACCCAAGGCAGAAAATCAAATCTCTCAATGAAACCTACGAAAAATCCCGGGAAGACCATCCAGAGAATGAAGGTTAGCAGCGAGTATCCGATGACAGTTGGCACCATGTATCCTGTGACCCGGTCCGCCCATTCCTGAATGGGGATCTTGCTTCCCTGGCATTGTTCAACCAGCTTCACCACCTGCGACAGGAAGCTATCGCGGCCGACCTTCGTCGCCCTTACCTTCAATAGACCGCGTCCGTTTACCGTTGCCCCAATTACCTCATTTCCGGGCTTCTTCTCTACCGGGAGACTTTCTCCTGTCGCCATCGATTCATCGATCGCGCTTTCACCCTCGAGGACCTCACCATCGGTAGGTATCTTTTCACCGGGCCGGACAATCATCACGTCACCGACCTCCACCTCGGTAATCGGCACCTCCATCTCTCCGGCGGCCCTGAGAACCCGCGCGTTCTTCGCGCCCAGCGTCAACAGTCTCTTGATCGCCTGAGAGGCTCTTCCCCTCGCCTTGACCTCAAGGTATCTACCAAGCAGATGGAATATCATGATCCAGGTTGCCATTTCAACGAAGGTTACGTAGGGGAACCAAAGCCCGGCTATACCCATGACGTAGGGCGGCGCGGAGCCGAGGGCGATCAGCGAGTCCATGTTTGGTCTCAGATTACGAAAGGCCTTAAGAGCAGAGCGCTGAGTAGGCCAGCCCCAGATGAAAACGACCGGGAAGCCAAGCAAGAGGGTGAAAAGCACGTAGAATGGAATTGACACCGGCGACATATAGTGGACCGCCATCAAGACCATAATTATTGAACCCGGGACCAGTGAGTACTTGAAGCGATTCCAGGCTTCTTGTGTCCTGCGCATGTCCTCTGCGACAGCTTCTTCAGGGCGCTCTTCGTCGCCTGTGCTGAGGACCTGATAGCCAGCCCCCTCTACGACGCGCCTCATATCCTCGACGGAGACAGCACCTTCGAAGTATTAGACTGAGGCCCGCTCAGTGGCGAGATTGACGTGTGCAGAGAGCACGCCATCCAGCTGTTTGAGGGCATCCTCCACATGGGCCACACAGGATGCACAGGTCATGCCTCTGATTACCAGGGTGATACGATTTCCAGCCGTTTGGTAGCCAGCGTCGGCAACCGCCTTCACCAGGTTGCCGACTCCGATCACGGCCGGGTTATACTCGACAATGGCCTTCTCGGTTGCCAGATTCACGCTGACCCGCGAAACTCCTGCCAACCGCCTCAATGCTTCCTCAACGTGGCTCACACAGGAAGCACAACTCATCCCGGAGATGTTCACACTGATTCTTCTACGAGTTTGATTGTCCGTCATCTTGAACCTCTCTCAATCGACGGTCCAGCATCTGTTGCCATCAAGTTGCGTCGTCATGATCACCGCATTGAAGCAGGCTCATATCTTCTTCGTCGCCTGCGAACCGTCACCGATCACGCTCTCCTCCTGTTCGATCATGAAGCGCAACACCATGAGGATGAGCACGCGCACGGCAAGACCCACAACGGCGAGAATCTGTGCCTCGTAGAACGCGAATACCTGCGTAACCAGTATGGCGAAGAGCGCCGCGAGGTGAAACAGACGGTACGCAGCGAGCCGGGAGCGCCAGATCGTCAATATGCCTGACATCACCAGGATAGCTGAAATGGTGGGAGCCACAAGTTGCATCCAGTCGACGAATTGTTCGGGGCGCTGCCCAAGGTGGAGCGCGATGCTGATCGAGAGTCCGGCTGCAATCAACAACAGACCAACCGTCCTCGCAGCCTTCATCGCAGGAATCCTCGAACGGTGGGCTCCAGTAAGCAGCACGATGGCAACGGCCGCTACGACAGCAATGCCGATGAGAAACTGAGACCAGGAGACCTGTAGTACTGTTTGGAGAAGACCAGCTACAGAATCGATCACGAACAAGGTGATGAGAACGTAAGCGAACCACCACTTTCGTACAACCCATGAATAGGCAGATCGCAGGGCGTCGCGCATCCTCTGCAGAACCGCAGGAGGCCGGATGGCCGCGCTGTCGATATCATTCAGTGCCTCACGAAGCGATGCCACCGCCGGATCCTGCTGGTCGCTTTGTTGCAGAAGAGAGTCGGCGTGACGCCGCTCTTCCGGGCCAAAGTCGCCGAGTACGGCCTGCTGTGCGTATTGAAGAGCATTTACCAGGGACGACTGCGGGGACAACGGCCGGGATCGCTGGATAGCGCGGAGTCCCACAAACAGCACCACGAAAATCACATAGATGATAGCGAAGACTGGTTGCCAGAAATAATCGTTGTCAAGCGTCATCACTTTGCCGAGTTCGTCGATAAAGGCACCGAATCCCACTCCAGCAACGACAGCGGCAAAGCCCTGCCCCGACCTTCCAATGAACGTGAGCAGCAGCACAATTCCGGCAAGCATCAGAAGACCACCCCACAGCATGTGCGCAAAGTGAAAGGGGCCGACAACAACCCTGCCTGTGACGGGTGCAATATCCACCAGATACCGGTAGGAAAACGCAAGGTACAGACGAATTACGAGGACCGAAGCAACGGCTGCGATAAGAAAGTTCTCCAGCAGCACGCCAGCCTGCACGTTGCGGACCACCGTGCGGTCGCGTGTCAAGCGATCAACAACATCAACCAGCCAGTTCATGATCGTGTCAATTTGCCGCCCCTCGGGAAGGGCGAGCCACAGCCTTCTGCGCGCCATGTGTTCATCACAACCACAGGCCTCCGACACGTTGCGATCGTGTTACCAGATAACAGTGAACCTCAGGACTGTATCGTCGTAGTCCGGTTCCGCATAGTAGTAACCTGGTCGCGGCACTATGCTGGCGTTATAGGAGCGGCCTATTCGCAGTTCGACCTCTTCGTCCGTCTGCGGCTCGATGAAGATTGCACCCTTGTCAGTCGTTTCGAACGCGACGATCGCGTGGCCAATACCGTCAGGGAAGTAAACGTTCACGTAAGCGCACCGCAACCCAAGCCGCGCTGCATTTGCCTTTACGTCAGCGCTGAAATCCGTGCAATTGTACTCCTCAATGTGATACGTCTGGCTGCTTGTGGCATCATCAGTCAGGAATTCAACCATTTCGGCATATGTGGGATCACGAAGTACATACCCGTAGCCTGAGGTCATGCGGTCATAGTTGACTTGCAGGTTCGCAAGCGTGGCATCGAGCGTGTCAATCTGAGTGTTGGCCGTATCCAGAACAGCAAGCATCTCACCCATACTGTGCCTCGCCTCAGCTAACTCACGCTGGGCAACTGCAAGGTCTGAGCGCACTGCACCGAGTTCAGCATCCATTTGGAACAACTGACTCTGGGCATGTACCAGCATCCCCCGCGTGGTATGAAAATCCTGCCGTAACAGCAGTACAGCAGTGACGAGTGTGAGGATGACAAATGCAGACACTATGACAATAGAACCGACAAAGCGTCCGCCTGCACGTGATTTCTGTGACATTCTCTATGCTCCTACTTCAAGAACAGAAATGCCTGTTCGCGACAACCGAATCGAGAATCGCGATGCCTATTGCCCGGCAACGTAACTATAACAACTCGACACCTGAAGCACCTTACCGCATTTCCCATGAATGGAACAGATTCTGTTCATGCGAGTTCGGCCCCTGATCCCCATGCGGATTAACCGCATTCACACAGGCCCTGACAGTGGATCACAATGGACGTGTTCACGGCATTGCAACTATGTCACTGCAATACCATGCGGCGATGTGTGCCGCGGCGATTCCGATGGAGCAGGATGCCGGGACAAGGCACTGTGACCACAGAGCATGTCAGTACGATCTGCAAATCAGGAGCAACACTGTGTCAGATGGAATAGGACACGCGCAAATGAGAGAAAGAGCTCGACTACAGCAATGATTGAGCGTCGGCTGATTCCGCTTGTTTCCACACTCTTCAGCAGATCTCATCGACAACTCTAATTGAGAGACACGACAGCTGGTGCGCGCTTGAATATGTGCAGTCACTCTGCAGATGGCGGCTGCTGATATATCGATGGTACTAACGGGCAGGCAAAGGATGCACGCCCGCTCCCCACGGTTTGGCCGAAGATTACTCCCAGCATGAAGCTGATAATCACTGTTGCCACGATTAACAGCTTCATCTTATTCGTCAATTCACTCATTGCAATTAGTCCGATCACCCGCGTTGAAATAGCTAGCGACTGGTTCGCACGCACTGCTCAGCGACCCGCAGTGAGGCTGAGTGGTCGCCCAGCGGCGCGGCGGCAAGAGAGCCTCAAAGTTCATTTCGCGGCCGGATTGAGAAACAGCTCGAAACGATCCCTCTTCACTTTGCATATAGGGCATGTTTCCGGTGCATGCTCACGGGCACACAGGTAGCCGCACACCTTGCAGCGCCATACGGGAAGAGACAATCCGGAGATGCGGCCATGCCCCTTGGCTGAGCTCTGCATTCTCACCTCCCTGGAAGGACGTCGTTCAGGTATGCTCCGGGGCTGTTCTTTGCCGTTCTTGATTGCGTCGGACACATACAGCGCACAGTAACATGCGCCGTAGTCATCAAGGTCCGGATCACGGTAATCACACGGACATATAATGTCCAAATCTTCCTGCCTGTCTCCCGCCGCCAGCCTGCACGGACAGGCCAGGTAGCCGTACCGCCGTTCATTGATGATCAGGCTCCTCACGAGATCTTTCGTGAACTCAACGTCCGGATTTAGATGGTAACCACCAGCCTCCGCCTCACTCTCAAGTCTCTTATATAACCCATCAGTATCCGCAGTGCTGATCTCCCGCTCGGTCATCGTCCTAGCGCCTCCCTTATCTCCGCTTCCTTGTAGCCCACAATACCCCTGGAACTGTCTATGACCACAGTTGGGAAACTGACACCCGGATTCCACGCAGACACTTCCTTGACTGCCTTATCCCGGTCGGCGCCGGTCAATTCGTCCACAAATACGTAGTCGTATTCCACTCCAAGCTCATCAAGCAGCTTCTTGGTCCTCTGACACCAGCCGCAGGTGCTCAGGCCGTATAGCATTATGTCTGCTATCTTGTCTCCCTGTACTCGTTTGCCTGTCATATGTGCATCTCCTTTTCTCGGGTATAGAGGTTGCAGGCGCCTCGCGTTCTCAAGACCCATCAGAAAGATGAACGCAGACATTTCCTGGGCACTGCTCAGTGACCGATTCTAGCAGACAATGCGCAATTGGCGCGTGTCGCCAAATTGGAGCGCGACTGGGCAATGACCTCACCGTCTGGCCATTGATCACTCTATAGCCGGTAGACGTAGTCGACTCTGCTCCTGCCTCCATAACAGATTAGAGCTTCGGAGCATTGTGCTGCAATGCAACACCCCGACTGCCAGTCGCCTGACAGGTAACGAGTGGACCGGATTTCAGCCAGCAGCATCAGTTCACGATGAATGTGCCCGTCATGGTGAAAGGATGCGGATCACACCGGAAGAAGTACTCACCGGGAGATTCCGGAGCCGTGAATTCGTATACGATTGTCTCGGGTCCCGTTATGATTTCGCCAACGAAGTGTGCAGTCGTGGCCGCGGAGCTTTCATACAATGCGAAGTTGTGAGCATCAGCGTCCATATTGTTGAACACGATCATGACCTCAGATCCAGCAGGGACAGTCAGCGTATCCGTGTCAAATCTTTGGTTCTGTGCACTCAGTTCAATGGTCACAGGTTCACCAGGCTGCGGGGTCGGTGTGGGTGTCGGATCAGGACCCGGATCCTCCGCACAACCGAACACCAATGCCAGCACAATCGCCAGTGGAACCATCATCCGCTTCTGCAACATCATCACGCTCCTCCCACCAGTCAGAGTATGAGTCCGGCGGCAACACACACGCAGCGCGCCTTAACGATACTGTCTCAATGCGCGCACGTACCAGCGGATCACTCCGAGGCGGCATACCCGCGTCCGCCGTAATAAGACTCTTCAAGCAGCACAATCGCCCGTGCCGCTGCTCAACATGGGCCAGTCGCGTCGTGTACTACCGCCTAAACGCTTCCCCCGCTGGATCGTAGTTACCAATGGGTGGCTATGGGTAGAATCACGTAACGAACGACGTGCAGGTCATTGACCCGTACCGTCTCGATTGTCCCATCGAATGATCGCAATGCTTCACGGATTCGTCCGTCTAAGAAGCCATCTGTAATGCAACAGTATTCAGATGTCGCCTCTCCGTAGGAACCCACCGAAAGCAACCAGTAGTGCTCGTTCGCATCGAGTGACACTTCTATCCTGTGGGAGTCGTCGGCAGCCCGGGCAATGAGCTCCTCCCCCACATGGAAAAGGATGGTGCATCGGCTGGCATCAAGAGAGTCTCTGCCATTACTATGATCTTTGAGAGACCAGTCGATTCCCACTGTGTTTTCCAGGTCACTGAGCCGCGACTCAAGGGCAGAGACAACACCGTGATGATCCCATACCTGTGGGCGGCACACTGCCCCCACGTCGACTGCATTGGCAGTCGCTTCGCGGAGCAACGATGCAATGGTCTCCAGTCGACCCGAAACGAAGGGGTCTCCCTGCTTTTCCAGGTCCTGCTTCAGTGCATCGAACTCCAACCACGTGTATCTGAGGGAATCTGCAATACCCCGTTGAATCCTGCCGGCAATCTCCGCCCGGTTCGAAGCAGCGCGGGTATTCACGACATTGAGGAGCGCTCTTACCTCTTCCCAGGACGGCCGCCGATCATCGGCGGATGAGCTTGCCCCCTCGCACGGCGTGTGTAGCGCTATGACTGCTCTGTCGATGCGTCGATTCTCGGATAGATCCGCACTCACATCGATATTCAGTGCGAACGATGTGCCATCTGCACGCAACAGTACGCAGCGCACATCTCTCACAACCCTGCCTCTTGCCAGTTGACGAACTATTGGCCTGTACGCATCGCATGGGGCACTGCCTCCGATGCTTGATACGGCACATACATGTGCTCTATCGTGGTAATCGTCGGACGGCTCGTCACGCATTCCCAGAATCCTCCGCGCCTGTCTGTTGGTCCAGCTGATTTCGCCATCACGGTCGATTTCCACAAGACCGACAGGTGCGTTATCGCTGATTCGTTCGAGTACACAAAGTGCAGCAGCCTTTCTGAGTGCGAGCTCGGAGTGGTAAGCAGCAGCATCAGCCATCCGCTCCTTCTCGGAAACCGCATCGACTATCAGCCGGGCTACTTGCGCCACCAGTGCTACAGCAGACTCATGGTCGGTCTGAGGCGGACAATCGGACACCGGGGACATGGTTCGCACACCTGTCTGTCGATCATGAGGACTTCTGACTGCGGCATGTTCCGATGGCGCGTCACAACGTACGTCACTGTCAGGTTCAGGCACGTACCAAGTGCCGAGAAGCTTTCCGTCGGCACGCATAGAAACCTCGCTGCGAAAATCAGACAGAGACTGTGAAATGACCACCTCGTCAGGTGACGGTCTCTCCGATGCGTCGTCTGTGCGGCCGCGCCACGTAGACGCCGGAGAGTGACGCGTAGTTCCCCCAGCAAACCGTTGCAGAAGTGCATCCCCTCGCACGCCGGAATCAGGCGCGGGATGAAAAGTCACCGTAACCCCCAGCGCAGCGGTCAGACTCTCGCCAAGCGAGCGCATGGCGTAATCGTCAAGCAAACTGTTCTTAATCACTGTACTCACCTCCACCCCCCACATCTATAATCGGATCGATATCAACCTCTGCCAATCGCTTAAGGTTTGTCAGTCGCACTGCATTGAGTAGCAATCGGAAAAGCGGGCTTATCCCCGACAGCTGCATTGCCATATAACCTCCGCCTCCTCACCATCCTCATTTCTTCCTGCCTTGCAAAGAACAACCTCTGCGCAGTCGGCATCAACCCGACCGTCAAGCCGGCAGGGGCCAAGCATCTCCTTCAACGAAGGGTCGATAGCCAGAACGACCTGGTTTCTGAATACCGCCACGCAATCCTCATCGCACTGAGAATCATGAACGAGTGCGAAACCATCCTCAGTGCGTGTCAGTCGGAACGTACTTGTCGCGTCTGCGCCACTTGCCTGCAGGTCCTCATACAGGAGCAGGGCCGCCAGACCGGATAAGGAGATGACACCCATACCTCACCAATCACTCCTAAAGCATTGAAGTCTGCTTCAGCACTCTCTTCGCAGGATCAGGCTTGACTGTCCGCCTGAACGCTTCGATTCAGTAATGCTCTTCGAACGCGGCACCACCTTGAGAGCTTATGTCTGATTTCGACAGAGCCGCCTCGGGAATGCGTGGTCGGCCCAACCCTTCTTCCACCCGACCATATTCTGCCTGGAATCCGTCACTCATTCCCGAGGCATTCGCTCTGCCGTTCAACCGTCACGACATCTCAGCCCCATACCCTTCATCCTACCCATCCACCGCTTGCATTTCAGGCGCTTGATGTCGCGGCCTACTCTGTAAGTGTGCCGCAGTCCATTGAAGTGCGCATCACCCGCATGGGTATATCCAGCCAGCGTAAAGAGCTACTACCAACGTCCCAGAATGAGTAGGTCGAGTAGGCCCGTAACAGTTGGCTATAACGTCGCCAGTATCTGAGCTCTCAATGCGACGCCTGCCCGGTCGCACTGAGAGTCGCGATGTAAGCAGCGATCTGATGCCGGTTGCGAAGATTCAGCTTATTGAGGATGCTGCCGACATGTATCTTGACAGTATGATCCGAGATGGCGAGTTCACCGGCAATCTCACGATTGTTGAAACCTCGAGCGATGAGCGCAGCAACCTGCGCTTCGCGCACGGTCAAATCCGTTGCACCATCCATGCGTGATCGCAAATGCCTGCCACCGGTCAGTAACCGGTTGCAGCCGGGGGACACAACAGTAGCTCCGCTGGTCAGGAAATCCAGCGCAGCCAGGAAATCGGCGGGGGTGTCGTTGCACGACAGAAATCCCCGGGCGCCAGCGACTATGAAGTCCAGGACAGCAGACTCAGCGAGGTTTTCGCAGACCATGATCGCAGTGGTGAGTCCGTAAGCATCTACAAGGCGGCTCAGCAAAGACCGGTCGGGACCGAGCAGCGAGTTGTGAACCAGAACGATATCAGGCGTAAATCGCGCTACAAGGGGCTCGATGGCGTCGGCGCGGCTTACACGCGCAACGACGCGGTGGCCAGCCCCAACAAGAATGCGGGCAAAAGCCTCTGCCTGCAGTGCCTCCGGATGGGCCAGGACAACGGCCATCTGTACATGTTCCTTCTGCTCAGGACTTGGCACACTGCCATTATACTCATCTGCATGACGGATGCATATATCAGGACTGCAACCGGATCATCACCGTATCCATCGGATAGTCAACGCTCGGCACACATACGGGACGGGCTCCACCCGAAATGGTACACTTATTTGGACAGGGGTGCTGCGTCTTCTGTCGTGCCGCACTCCGTGGAGTGGCCTCGGCATTCGAGAATGGCGATTGCTTCGACGGCCAATAGTTGTGAATGTGAATCAGTATGATGGCAATGAGACACCGGAATTCCCTGGCAGTGTAGCCGGGTCATGTTCCGGGTGCTCGGTGATCATCTCCTCTCCACACGTGCTTGAAGCTGAAGGCATCAGCGACATTCTGCGTGATGCAGGATGTTGTGTTCCTCGCATAACCTTATCACCATCTGATCTGCCGGCAAGTACGGAGGATGTCGCAACTGACGGGTTGATCCTGCTGGACGCATGCTTCTGCGGAGACGATATGAGCACCCTCCGTGATCTTACAGACTCAGGCCGACGTGTCATTGTGCTGGTTGGTCCTGAAAGGGACGGCACATTCATACATGAGGTGATGAGAGCGGGCGCAAAGGGCTGTCTTTCATGCGACGAAGAACCGCAAAGGTTTGCAGACTGCGTCAGAATGGTCGGGGACGGAGCCGTAGTCATCTCGAGCGATGCTGCGGTACGGATGGCAGGCGTCCCGGCATCACCTCCCCCGGATTCCAAACCGCATGAGCTTACGGCTCGCCAACGGCAAATCGCCATGATGGTGGCCAGAGGTGCATCCAACAGGGAGATCGGAGACGCTCTTTTCATTTCAGAGCACACCGTAAAGATCCAGTTGGGACAGACGCTGGAAAAGCTCGGCTTGCGTAATCGGCAGCTGCTTGCAGCGCATATCGCGAACCAGGGAATGCTTGAGGATGTCGAGGTGGAGTAGCCTGACGTTCTCCAGATTTCGCTGGCCCGCGCAGAATTCCATCAAGGTACTACCTAGTGTACCCTGCCGGCGTTTGGGCAGAGGCGCGACGTAGATAGCATTTACCGTTGCCTTAGAGTACCCCGGTTATGCGCTGCCATCTCTTCCCGAGTAAGCATGTAGCCATCACTTCGTGGTTAGCCAGATGGGGTATCAGTCAAGGTGACACAACTGGTTTGGGTGCTCAGGGTGACTCGAGCAAGACTCCGGAACCGGACAACTGGTCGCCTGATTGCAGCCACGCCACATCGCGAGATTCACTTGTTTGGAGATGGGGAAATGGAAGGAGATGTGTCGTACGATGCCGGCTGTAGCTGTCACTCACATGAAGAGGTGCAGCCACGACCGGCGTCTCTTCGTATCAACTAGTAGTCCCCGGGCATGGCTGTCTCCTGCTCAGCGAACATATACAAATCGTTATGGAACACTTTGATGCAGGCATCCACCACGTCACGGTCATATCGAATCCCTTTCTCAACGGAAATCTCATCCAAAGCGCACTCCACACCGAGCGCATGGCGATATGGTCGACTCGACGCAATCGCCTCAACCACATCGGCGACAGCGAGAATCCGTGATTCGAAGGTGATATCGTCTCCAGACAATCCCTGGGGATATCCAGTGCCGTCAATTCTCTCGTGATGCTGATATACCGCCTCGGCAATCGGCCATGGGAAGTCGATTCCGCGCAGCACAAGATAACCGGTGGTGGGATGCATCTTGATGATTTCAAACTCGGCAGAGCAGAGGTGTCTCGTACTGTTAAGGATCTCGGCAGGCACGCGAACTTTGCCAATATCGTGGATGAGTCCTGCCAGTTGCAGCCCCTGAGTAACATCCGCAGAGAGCCCAAGTCTTCGGGCTATGGCACAAGCCAGATCAGCCACACGCCGCTGATGTCCCGCAGTGTAGGAATCACGCATTTCCAGCAGCATAGCCAAGGATTGCACGGTCTGCTGCAGGGCCGCAATCAGCTTCTCCGTCTGTGCGCGATTCTCATGCTGGATTCGTATCCTCTCGCTGATGTTACGCGCAACCGCCATGATTTCGGTAGGCGCCCCGGTTGCATCGCGCAGTGCGCTGTAGCAAATTTCGACTGGTACCACGTGCCCATCCTTATGAAACAGATCGAGCTCGAACGTGCGGGTTCTGTCTGCAGGAGTATCAAGAACAGAATCGCGTTCCAGCTCTGCCGAGAGCGCTTCCATAGCTAACCGATACGAGTGAGGAGCAAAGACCTTGTGCATCGGTTGTTTCATGGCTTCTTCGCGGGTGTACCCGAGATGCTGCTGCACCGACGCACTGACGTAGGTCGGTTGCATGGACATATCGACAGTCCACACCATGTCGCCTGCCGCTTCCACAAGATTCCGCAGGCGATTCTCGGTAACGTGGTCAATTTCACTTTGACCGACCGCGCCCTGAGAAGGTGACGGTTGCAGGTCTACGTGCTTTCCGGTGGGTGTATGTCTCTCCGATGTGGTCATATTGGAACAAGTTGACGGCACAAAGCGCTGCCGCACCAGCATCTCGTGCGGTTGCAGTAGCCGAGTCGCCGCTAATGCAATAGCACGCTACAGTGAAGCAGTCGCCATGTCAATAGACGAAAGTCCCGCGGACCATTATCCGCCAGCTACACCAGCGACTGAATTCGTCCACCCATCGCAGAACCGAACAGGCTTCTGACCGCAACGAATCAACGCGATTGACCGCAGGTCGAATTCCTCCAGAGCATCCTCAACGTCCTTTCTTGTCGCTGTCGACGAAGAGGGCCACACAGGGTACTGACTTGTCACCTAGAGTCAGCTTGCACTCCCACATCCATCAATAGCATCACAGTCAGGATTGTCACCGACAGCACTTGTGATCTGCCAGGACAGGTCAGCAGTGACCACAGCATCATCGTGGCCGCTTGCTCGTGCAGATTGGAGAGGACACGTACCAGGACGGCGTCGGCATCCAGGCGGAGGAGCTCTGCCGTCAACCCGGCACGGGAGATCCTCCCCAAAGACCTCCGCCCATCCTCGGGAATGCTTGTCGAAAAGAACGAGCGGCTCTCGGGCGACACGGATGAGCTTGTATCGCTAGACATCTCGCCCGAGCTCAGTGCTCCTTATACTGCTGTGCTTGTGGCGTGCGATGGCATCTAGGTTCCGCTTCACATGGTCGTGATTGATTCAAGTCTGGCCTCCGTCCGAATTCGACTGCTTGTTCTGCAGGCATGAGAGATGGCCAGAGGTGGAGTCTCCATACAAGAGATCGTCAACACCGCGATGGATTCGATTCCGCGTTCACTCTCTTTCAGAGCACTCGATTCTTCCGAGTATCTGCACAGAGGTGGACGTATCGACAAAGCCGCGACACTACTTGGTTCGATACTCAACGTCAAGCCCGGCCTTTGCCTGGAAGACGGGACCGTCCATCCTGTTGAGCGACTAAGAGGACGAGACCACGCTCTCGAGCGAATCTGCGAGATGGCTGCTACATATCACTCAATCCGTCGTCTTCCAATCGGCCACACCACTACACCCATAGAAATGGAACTGCTTGCCTACTGACTGGTGCAATACTTCCCCGCAAGTGGGATCATCTGCTGCCGCTGCGGTGCGACGACCGGAACTTATCTCGGTCCAGGCGCGCTCGGCGTCGCCTTGATTCGGGCGTCCCAGGATTAGCACTGCATCTATGCCTCCACATACCTCAACCGTCCCAACTGAACCTCACCCGCCGCATTGCCTCGGTCCCTGCGTGGCAATGGGCCGGTGCAGCACCTGGAAGCCAGGTTGTCACACTCTTAACAACTGATCGATTGCTCTCCTCGCATGAATCCACCGGTATCCTTAACCAGATATTAACAATTTATGCCTATGATAGTGTTTGCCGCCAGAACGAAGCGACACGCGGGGAGGCGCCGGTGAGTGACTTATATGATAACGATGAGCTGATCGACGAGGCGTTGTCCCTCACGGACAAGCTATTCGGTCAATTGCTGCCGACCGTTCCAAAGGCGGTGCTGTCGCTGGACATTTCCATGCGGCAACTGAAGATCCTGTTTCTGCTGTACGTTCGGGGTACCATGCGCATGACGGATATCGCGTCCGCGCTCGACATCTCCCTTCCCGCCGCCAGCAATCTGGCAGATCGTCTGGTGGAGCGCGGTCACGCACTCAGGGAGGGCTGCGCCGAGGATAGACGAGTGGTCTTCTGCCGTCTGTCCGAGGAGGGCACACGCACCGTGGGGCACATATGGCATTCCGCACGAAGGCGATGTCGGGACCTGCTGCGGCAGATGGAGCTGCAGAAGCTACAGCAACTCATTGAGGCGCTTGATGCCATGTACGAAGTTTCGTTGCTGGAGCAACCGACAGAAGAAAGGTGCGAGGAGCACGCGGGACCGCTAGGCTGAGTAGATTCTGATGGGGACCCTGAAGCTTGCCGTATTCCTAGCCTACAAGTCGATATTCAAAGGCAACAGGTGGTCGCTTCTGCTCATCCTCATGGTGATGTCACTGAGTTTCGCGAACCTTTTACTGACCCCTTCTATACTCTCCGGAGTGACCGACGCAATCGACCGCCAGCGCATCGACACAACATATGGGAACATAGTCATTGACCCGCAGCACAATGAGTACTCCATTGCTCGTACACGAGATATCGAGGAGGCGGTAAGGCGTGTCCCGGGGGTGACGGGCGTATCTTCGCGTTTGACATCATCAGCACTGTTCGAATACGAGTGGAAGCTGAAAGACAGGCCGGAGGATAAGGGTAAGAGCGGCACCTGGCGCGTGGTGGGGATCGACCCGATTCACGAGTCAGAAGTCACAACGATACACAGACACATTTTCGATGGAACTGACCTGGAACCCTCCGACAGGGACAAGATTCTCCTCGGTATCGAGATCGCCGGTGGCGAACGCTCAGAGACCGCGCCATTCCAGACGCTGCAAGGGGCCAGAGTCGGCGACACAGTAAGGCTGACCTTCCCTAACGGAGTGCAGCGCGAGTATGAGATCAAGGGGCTATTCCGAGCGCGCGACATCGCGGTGGCGGACCACACCGCGTTTGTGACCCGGAGTGAGATGGCATCCGTTCTGGGGAGAGATGTGTATTCAGACCGAGCCCACCAAATGGTGGTAAGACTGGGCGACTCCGGCTTGGAGGCACGCGCAGTTGAGGAGATCCGTGCACTGGGATTCCCGGTAGAGGTTCGCACCTGGCACGACTACAGCGGAGCGCTGAGTGGCGTAGTATCAAGCTTCGATATCGTTGCCTCCCTCATTAGCGGAATAGGTCTCGTCGTTGCGGGTATCGTTATGTTCATCGTCATCTACATCAACGTGCTACACAGCAGGCGACACATCGGAATTCTGCGGGCGATCGGTATTGGAAGGGGAGCCATAATAGGCTCATACCTGGCACAGGCGCTGTTCTATTCAACGCTGGGGATAGTGGTCGGCGGCTTACTGTTCGGTTTCGGTATTCAAGAGTACTTCGCACGCTACCCTCTGGATCTCGCCATCGGTCAGGTCAGCCTCGTACTGCAGCCGGGCACCGTCGTCAATGCCATCACCGGGCTCGTCGCGGCTGGCATATTCGCAGGGCTCGTTCCGGTGCTCCATATCACCAGACAGGGAATCATTCACGCCATTTGGGGCAAGTGAAGAACATGATCGAAGTCAGGAATCTCCACAAAGTGTACGGACGCGGACCTGCGGCCACACCTGCGCTCAAGGGTATCGCCCTGTCAGTGGAACAGGGCGAATTCGTAGCCATCATGGGCCGCAGCGGCTCGGGAAAGTCCACGCTGCTTCATATTCTGGGATTACTGGACTCACCGACGCAGGGAGAGTTCCGAATACAGGGCACCGACATGCTTCGCCTGTCCGATACCGATGAGGCAAGGTACAGACTCGAAGAGTTCGGGTATGTATTCCAGGAATTCTCGCTGCTGCCGGGCATGTCGGTTCTTGAGAATGTATACGTCCCCGCACTTGGCTTAGGCAGGAATAACGGATTCAAGAAGCGTGCCACAGAACTGCTGCGCACCGTCGGTCTCGTAGACCGCATGAAGCATGATCCTACGGAGCTATCCGGCGGGGAACAGCAGCGCGCTGCGGTAGCGCGGGCGCTCATAAACAGGCCAAAGATACTGTTCGCCGATGAGCCGACTGCAAGTCTTGACCTGGCTTCTGCGCGGGTGGTACTCGACCTCTTCAGGCGATTGAACAACGAGCTCAAGCTGACCATCATCATGGTGACGCATGAACCAGACGACGCGCAGTACGTCGACCGGGTCATCTGGCTGAAAGACGGGCTTATCGCCGATGACGGGCCAACAGCGTCGAAGTAGTATCGCCATCAGCAAGTCACCGTAACCGGCGAGCTTGCCGAACTACCGTCCTCTCACGACGACTACCGGCCAGCGAAGGGCGCTTGGACCTGTTACAGGAGACCGCCTGCAGTGATGTCCCCTGCCTGCCGCACCACAGGAGAGCAGCCCGCCCGACAGATCAATCGGTGGCGCACCGCCACTATACCAAGGACAAGCAGCATCACGTTGCGGATAAGCAACACAGTGCTCACCACGGGAGACAGTCTTACCAGGTCCCAGTAGTTCAGCGGATAGACATAGTACGTCAAGACACCGATAGCAATGTACAAGACCCAGATAGCGTGGCACCCCCTGCCAAACAGCAGCGGCACGAGCGGATACAGCCAGATCAGGTACTCAGGTGAGAAGACCTTGCTCGTTACGATGACAGCCGCGATAAGCGCAACCGACCACGCCACAGTGTCCCCGACTGAGATGGATCCCACTCCGGACCGCCGCAGCATGAACCCGTACAAGGCCACGACCGTGACCGCCATGCACGCCGCGGACAGGCCCGCAAGTCCATCCGCCACAGTCCCGGTGAGGTTCCACGAACCGAAGCTGAATTCAGAAGCAATCGACACCAACCCGAGATGGTGCGCGACGATCAACAGTGATGCGTAGGTGCTCTCGATGTGCAACCCGCGGCCGGCGTGGTAGGTGAGCGCTTCAAGCACCTGTCCCTCGGTGACCACAAGCAGAGGCACTGCCACCGCGAGGATTACAAGGCTGTAGGTACACAACGCCGACCGCATACGCGCGTAGTTGCGACGTACGTAGTCCTCAACGAGGAACATGGGCAGCAATACCACCGGATACACCTTGGTTAAGGTGGCGAGGGCGAGCAATACCCAGCAGAACCTGGGCCTGTATGACAGAAAGCCATACAGTGCAGCGAGTACCATCACCGCTGGAAAGATATCGTACCGAATGGCAATGATGGGACCTATGGAGAGCAGCGCGACCGTGTAGACAATGGCCAACCTCCACGGCGAGATGCGCAATCGCGTGCAAACAGAAAGTAGCAGCAGCAGGCCAAGAAGATTCCACACAAGCGTCTGCAATTCGAAGACGGTTGCGTAAGCCTCCGGTGCGGAGGCAAGCAGGCGCGGCAGAAGGAAGAAGACAAGTGCTACCGGTGGATACTCAACGGCGAAGTCCCGGTATGGAACCTGCCCATCAACTATCCGTGATGCGTAAGTGAAGTACAGGTCAGTGCTGGAGTGGGGCTGCTCGTACAAAGATGGGAAGATGAGCAGGAAGATCAGGATGTGCATCGCAGCAAACGACAGAAGAGGCCACCTGATACGGAGCAGCGCCTGTGCCACGTCCCTTCCTGCCATACTGCACTTCCCTAAGATCATGTGGCTTCGCCGCAACACGGGAAGCGGAAATCACGAAAGCGCTGAGGATAGCAAACAACATCGAGGGTGCGCACGAAACCGAAACGCTCGGCTCTAAGAGGGCACGGACCGTCCGGCCTCGTCAGCGTGCTGCTTGAGCCGGGCTACGAAATCACCCACCGGCTCCGTTTCCCCCTGCCACGCCACCATGTCATCGACAATGCTGATCTTGCCATTGACAAAGGGCGATCCCTCCCACAGCGTGTATTCGTCATCGTCAAGCGGATCGAGCGACTCCTTGCTGAGGAAGAGTAGCGCGTGCTCGCCCTCCTGCAGGCTGACCGGGAAACGCGAAGGGAGTGGTGTTCCATCGTCAAGTACGAATCCCTCCCGTTTATGAAGAGTGATCACCTCGTGCTCGACAGGGTCGACGAGGTAACGCAGCACCTCCACAGTCCACACCGAGTACCGCCGGTACTGTTTCTGTTCCTGGCCATTAGACAGTATTGGCCGAGGTATCTCCCCGGTATAGCTGTCCACGTGATCAGTTATGACCGCCTCCACAACCGTCCACACACCTTCTACCGCCACCAGCCACGCTGCGTCTTCCTCTGCCAGCGACACCGATACATGCGCGTACTCAGGGGGCGGTTCAGGTGTGTACGGCTGAGGGGGATCCTGAGCACAGGCGGCCAATGCAACCAGTGCGGCACACGCGCACAAGGCCAGTGCCAGGAATCGACCTCGACCGCAGGAAATGCAACTCTCCGTGAATCTCTCCACTCTGATCATTCTGTATACCTCCTCACAAGAGCCCACCGGTAGGTTAGTCCAGCGGGATTGTGAACTCCCACGGCCCATCCACGTCCCCGAGTGCCGTAATAGAGAACGTCAACTCCACGGCGTCCGCCGGCACCGGGTCGAGACCATACCAGATCAGCCACAGTCTGTCTGCGACGGAATCGCCCCGGAACCCGGCATAACCGGCGTCAAAGACAACATCATCCACCGTGTACTGTGCCCGCGCTGGAGCGAAGTATTCGGGTGGTGGTGGCGCAGGAATAGCGCCTGGTACACTCGGCGGCGGAGAGGCACCGTAGTGCTCGGGGAGACGTGTGAGCGCGATAACGCTCACGCCATCACGCTCCATCTCAACCCGTCGCAGGGCAACGCCTACACCATCAACCACGCACTCGGCATCCACATAGACCGTCTTTTCCATCGCTCCCTGTGGCCACTCGATGAGTACCGCTGCCGTCCAGCCGTATCCGACTGTCCAGTCTGCAGTGCCGAATCCTCCCACTGAGATGTGGTACCAACGACCCGGAGACACCTGTTCACCGGTGTCGTCGCGCTGATCCCATGTCACGCGGTGAATCAAAGTCTCTCCAGGCAACAACGTGGCATCATCACTTCCTGCGCCAAATGACCTCACAATCCCATCGAGCGGTCGGAGGCCGATGTCTACTCGAGGTGGAAATGGCTCGATCGTCACCGGAACAGAATCGACGTTCGTGAACGCGAAATCAAGAACCACCTCTTCTCCAGGGGAGTACGACTCTTTCGACGGAGTAACCTTCAACTCCACGACTGTGGGGCGCGGCACGGGCGTCGGCGCGGGTGTAGGAGTCGGCGTAGGTGCGGGTATCGGTGTGGGCTCGGGTGCAGGCACCTCGCCGATGACGCCTGCCTGCCACAGTATGGCGCCGAAGGCGATGCCAATCGCCATCACAACTGCTCCGCCAGGCCACGGCTTCAAGAATTGCGACCGAAATCAGGTGGCAACGTCGGACATCCGCGCGCGGTGACCGCATGTCTCGTCCTTAGCAGCGCAGAGCGCGCCCTCCACCGCGCTGCTCCACCATTCGGGCGTCGGCTCACACCGGCATACCTCGTCAGTGAAGTAGCGGCGAAGCTCTCGGTCCAGTATCTTCTCGTCCATTGCCATCACTATGCTCCAGGGTGCAGCCCGGCGCCACTAAGGCTAAGTCGAAGCCGCCCCAATGCCCTGTTAAGCCGTGACTTGACAGTACCCTCGCGTCGCCCCAGTGCCGATGCAATCTCAGGAACGGTGAGTTCCGAGAAGAACCTCAGTACGACCACCTCGCGCTGCTCGGCGGGAAGATCATCTACGGCCCTGCGTAACTCATCCCGGAGAAGCGCCCGATCGTCGTACGGCTCAATACTCCCCTCACAATCCGCAAGAGATCCGGTCTCCTCAAGAGAACCCATGCGTATTCGCTTCTTTCGGAACTGTTGTTTCGCCTCGTTGATCACAATTCGAATCAACCATGCTTTGAGATTTCCGCGGAACTTGTATGAGGGCAGATGGCGCCATATCTGCATGAGCGCCTCCTGCAGCACATCCTCCGCCAACCCATGATCACGCATCATCAGGTAGGCAGTCCCGTACAGAGTCGTACGGTACTGTTGCATCAACGCGCGAAATGCGTCCTCGTCGCCATGGCAGCAACGATCCACAAGGACCGCCTGCCCGTCTTCATTCACGCAACACGCTCCTGCTATTCAACCCTCCACAAAGCAAGATGCACGATTCGGCCAAATCGTTCCCTTATCTGAGATTCAGCAGCTTCTTCGTGCGACTCCATGATATACCTGATACCGCTCATTGCGGTACATGGCGACCATACGCCCGATTCCGCCATATCATTCAGGAGCATCTGCGTACGGCGAAGGCATCCCGGAGAGAGCTGGTCAACCAAGAGGACACACAGTATCGGTACCTCACGTCAGGGTGAACCGTACAAATGATGTGTCTGGCGCGGCTGGAGAGGACGACGCGAACCACACTACGTGCAAGAACAACTGCCCACAGGACAAGCAAGCTCACACAGACGGCAGTGCTTCACCACCTGTTCCGAACTCCTGTCAATGCGCTCGACATCCATTCCCAGGGACGCAGGGTCGGCAGCCGCCACTCCAAGGGAACCCCACTCTATGTCCATCTGCACCATGCACCGGGGACGAGAGTACGTGCCATCACGTGCAGACCTGGTTCGCTCAGCCATATCGAGCTCTGAAGATGGCGCCTCAAACGCACCCTGCGGGCAAGCGATCCTGCACGGCTCACTGCAGCCGACACATGGATCGAATCCACTTGGGCCGGTATGTTCAAGACGGGCGTTTACCATCAGCGCCCGCAGCCGGACGCGCGGGCCGTACTCAGGCGTTACCAGAAGATTGTTCCTGCCAATACATCCCAGACCGGCGTGCACTGCGGCATCTTTCAGGTATACGCCTCCCTTCTCCACGTAGTAGTGCAATGGCATAGTGCGGCAATCCCTGGCACCCTCCAGCCACGAAGCCAGATCCCTCGTAATAGTGATGATAGCGGCATTTCCGGGCGTATTGCCTGAAGACGTAAACCAATCCAGTTCCGGACGGTCCGTGGGGTGCGAGAGACCAAGCACGATGGCGGACCATTCGTCGCCGAGATCATACGGAGAAGCCGCGGTGGCACCCTGTCGACTCGCTTTCTGGTCGATCGAGGCTGAGCGCGAAGCCTCGGTATGACGCGATGGCGACTCTCGAAGCGCACGTGACGGCACGAAACCAACCAGATCTGCACCGAGTTCGCGCGCCCGCACAGCAATCTCAGGACCAATACTCTCTCGCATACTCTGGAGGTTAGCACGCACGCTGCGTACCAGGCGAACAAAGGGGAGCGCCGCTAAACCATCATTCCACCTGAGAATACAATGTCCGCGCACCGCCGGGGTTGAATTCCATGTTCGCGGCGTGTTTACTACGGTGTTGTGGGCAAGAGACTCTCATTGGTGATTCCTGCTTTTCGCGAGCGCGACAACATCGCTTCCCTCATTGAACGTGTGGACCAAGCCCTACAGGGGCGCGAGTACGAAGTCATCATCATCGACGACAACAGCCAGGACGGAACCGAGGAACTGGTTGCCGAGCTCGCCACGCGTTACCCCGTCCGGATCGTCGTACGCACGCACAAGAAGGGGCTGGCATCAGCGGTGATCGACGGTTTCGATCATGCCACTGGTGACGCCATAGGCGTTATGGATGCCGATCTTCAGCACCCTCCCGAGGTGCTTCCGGCCCTGCTTAAGGCCCTGGAGGACGGTGCCGACATGGCGATCGGCAGTCGCTACGTGCCGGGAGGTGGTTGTGAAGGCTGGAGTCTGCTCCGTCGCCTCATGTCCAAGGGCGCCGGGTTTCTGGCACACCTGTTACTGCCCTCGACGCGCGGCATCGCCGATCCCATGTCCGGGTTTTTCATGTTCCGGCCGGGCATCCTCGCGGCGGCAGACCTTCA
>PUON01000094.1 GCA_003552125.1 Dehalococcoidia bacterium
ATGTGCCGTCCGTCGTCTCGCGCATGACCGCGCTTGCTGCCATACATCAGACCTGCATGGACGTGCAATATGCGAAGGGGTCGTTCGCGAACGACCCGGTGGGCATGGGTGGCGGAGTCCGAATGTAGGGGGCGGTTCCCACACCGCCCGGCCTCGCCCGCCTGCGGGGCGCGCTTGTATGGGCACGTTGCCGCGTGCCCGTACCGGGTGGAATTGGGCGCTTCCGCCCGCTGCAGGCGTGTCCCACTGCGCGCAGCGCACCTCTTGCCCCGCAGGGTGTACTGTTCCCACACCGCCCCGCCTCGCTCACCTGCCGGGCGATTGTAGGAGAACGCTGCCTCGCGCCCGTGCCGGGTGGAATTGGGCGCTTCCGCTGGCTGCAGGCGTGTCCCACCGCGCGCAGCGCTCCACTTGCCCCGCAGGGTGTCCCTGTTCCCACACCGCCCCGCCCTCGCCCTCCGGCACGTCCAACTTTGAACTTGCATGGCTGCTCTGTGGTGGACCGGTTTGAATCCGTCGTTTTGACCGTCGCCTTCGCTGTGCTACTATCGGCGCTTGGACTGAATCGGGCCAGGACAGGTTTGTAACGAGTTGATGTAGGGAGGTCTGGGGTGTGGACGCTTTCCTTACCCGCGACAGCGGGGTTCGTCCTCTTCACTTTTCCTTCGTACTGCTGAGGCTTCTTGTTCGTGGTTTCAACCGACTCTCTGTCCGGTTCGGCTCGATTTCGTCCAGGGAATTACAGGCGAGTGGAGGTGAGACATGCCGATGACAGCTGGTTTCTTTGGGCGTCTCCGGACGCGAATTGCACTTATTTCCTTGCTGGTCACGGCCTTTGTTGTGGGAATGATCGGCTGTGAACCTGCCCCTGTTGAGTACAACCTGACGATAGACAGCACCGAAGGCGGTGCGGTAGATACACCCGGCGAGGGGCTATTCACGTATGAGGCAGGCACGGTGGTTGACTTGGTGGCAAGCCCTGCTGATGGTCACCAGTTTGTCACCTGGGGGGGTGACGTTGGGGGCGTTGCTGATGTCGGTAGCGCGTCAACCACTGTTACGATCAACGCGAACCTCTCGATCATCGCCGAGTTTGAAGAGATCAACGATGTATCCCCCGGCGCGCCTCCTGTGCCGGAATGGGAACCGCAGAAACAGGCTCTCCTTCCGGACAGGGAATTCGATACCAACTGGACAACTGTCAGCAACTGGTATCCGGCCGTGCATCGCGGCATATCCGCTATATGGGGATCCGAACCCGCTATGATTGCATCACCGGATGACGCCAACGAATCCACAATGCTTGGCCTGAGTGAGGGGCATCCTCCGGGAGACGGACCCGGGACACTGCGCATCATCTTCGCCAAGAATCTCTCCGGCGGTGTGGCGCTCGATCTCATTGTGGAACTCTACGATGGAGATTCTCTGGTAGACGAATGGGTGGAAGAGAATGTAGCGGCCGAATGGACGGTACGTGAGTATGAATTGGAGCATGAGCTGCAGAACTGGAATGACCTTCGGGTAGTCCTGACCCGTCAGGGTGACACGACCGCCCCTGAAGCCGACCTGCGCCAGATTCTCGTCTCACTGGTCGAGATGGAGCTTCCGTACCCTGACACATTCACTTACCCGTACCTGAACCCTGCAACTACTACACACGCGCCTGAAAGTGATACCGTACAGCGCCCGGCCGGAGTACAGGAGGGCGACGTGATATTCGTCGCCACTGTTGACGGTGAGGCGGCCGACGGCTTCAACCTGATCCACTCCCAGCCCACCATCGATGATGCATCTCCTCCGTATACTCTGCACACATGGTGGAAGCGTGCCGGTGCGGATGAGCCTGCCTCGTATACCTTCCCCAATGCGAGGGGTCTCTGGGCGGCGAGGATTTCGGGAGCAGCCGACCTGCCAGCTGCGGCGGATGGCCATCTTGAGCCGCCACCCGATGGATTCGTGTCGCCGCTTGGCATCATGACGCCGTCTGTCGACGCTCCTGACAACTCCCTGGTCATACGGATTTCCGCCAACAATCTCTACATTACGTGGACGGAACCGCATCAGTGGATTGCCTGGGAAGAGTGGCCGGCCTTCGCAGCTTCCTGGAGATTCCAGAGAGAAGCCGGACCAACTGAGGAGGAGTATCACGGAACGGGATCATTCATCAATTGGGTGGCGCAGACTGTCGTCGTAGCGCCGGAATCATAAGACCACTGACGGGGCAGGGGGCGCGCCGTACGGCGCGCCCCCTGTTGCTTCGGCGAAACGAAAGGGCTGCCGAACACAGTGGTTGTGCGCGGGAAGCAGACTATCGCGAAAGTCCCATCCATAGCTCAGTGACCGTGTTGCTCTGCCGGAACGTCGCGGCCGTCCTCCCGGTTCAAGTGGCCTGTAATTCGACGGCCTGCAGGATCCCGGCTTGGGGCCGGATCCACAGCCACTTCGTATCGTGTGGCCGCATCGGGTAACGTAACGCGAGATCCCCACTGCGATTGACGGAGTTTCCTGCTACTTCCCTGTATAGGCGACTGCATCCATCTCAACCTTCATGCCCGGGACGGTGAGGGCCGTTCCGTACGTCATGCGCGTTGGGTAGGGCGGTGAGAAGTACTCCTCGTAGGCCTCGTTCATCCCTGCGAAGTCTTCCATGTCGGTGAGGAGCACATGCACCTTAACCACGTCGCGCATGCTGCAGCCGGCTGCCTCCAGTATCGCCTTCATGTTCTCCAGCGTGATTCTAGTCTGCCTCTGAATGGTGACGCCTTCGAGCTTACCGGTCTCGTGGTCGATCGGCCCCTGTCCTCCGACGAAGACGAAATCGCCCGCGCGGTAGCCCATCGACCATGGTCCCCATGGAGCCGCCGCCTTCTCTGTGTGAATTGCTCCGCGTTTCATTTGCACCTCCTGTCCGGTTCGTGATGTCGCCATCGCGATAGTCGCACGCGTCTTCCCGGAAGTCAACGGTTGCCTCGTATCCGTCTGGTGTCGGGGCAATGTCCTTCTAGGGGGCGTATGCGCACGATCCTCCGGATGGCGATGATTGTTTTCCGTAGGGGGCGGTTCCCACACCGCCCCGCCACACACCGATTACAGGCCCGACTTCGTGCCGGCCATCACGTGTTTCGGCGTTTGGGATACGCCTCGTAGTGGCGGGTTTCTACCCCGCCGCGGGGTTGTGCGAGGTGACGCCTGATCGTGGCTAAGATAACGTGCCTGAACGTCGATCCCGATCCGAACACCACTGCATTGCTGCCTTCTGTACGGGGTCCCAGGGAGTGGACAGGGGTGGGGTGTAGGATAGGTCGATCTCAGCGAGGTCATCGACGCGCAGTCCTGCAAACAGAGCGCTCGCAACGATGTCGATTCGCTTGGCAATCTGCGATGTGTGGTGTCCCACTATTTGCGCACCCAGGAGCCTGCGACTGTTGATGTCGCCGGTCACGGCAATCGTCATCTCCTGTGGTTCCGGATAGTAGGGATTGTGGTCCAGCGCGGTCATCGTGATTGTCAGTGGTTCGTATCCTGCATTGGTGGACTGCGTTTCCCTCAGTCCGGTTCCTGCGGCAGCGAGGTCGAATACCTTCACCACCTGCGTGCCCAGTGTCCCCTGGAACTCGCGCGTTCCTCCAAGCATGTTCTCGCCTGCAATCAGGCCCTGCTTGTGTGCCGTGGTGCCAAGTGGTATGTACACATTCGCCTGGAGCATGTGATGCCACGTCTCGACGCAATCGCCGGCGGCCCAGACATCCGGCACGCCGGTAGCCATGGTTCGATCAACCCGAATAGCGCCGGCCACGCCGGCAGAAATACCTGCCGAAAGGGCCAAGTGGGATGCCGGCCTGACTCCTGCAGCAATCAGGACGAGGTCGCCGGTCATCGACTCTCCGGAGGCTGTATGAACCACGATGCCTCCCTCCCCGTGCTGTATGCGCTGTACCGCCGTGCCGGTCATGACACTGACGCCATGCGACTCAAGCCCGCTCCTGATCAGCGCGCCGAATGTTGGATCGAGGGTGGTCAGGACCTCCGGCGCGAACTCAAGAAGCGTGACCGTGAGGCCGCTTCGTGTCAATCCATCAGCCATTTCGAGGCCGATATAGCCGCCACCCACAACGATTGCGCGCTGCGGCCCCACCTGTTCGAGGTAGCGCTGAACTGCAAACCCATCTTCCATCGTGCGCAGTAGGAAGACACCATCCTGATCCAGTCCTTCGATAGGCGGCCTGGAGGATTCCGCTCCGGTGGCGATGAGCAGCCTGTCATAAGCTATGTCGACTACCCCCTCATGCGGAGAGGAAACGCGCACTACCTTGCGTTCAGGCAGGATCCCCTCGGCGCGGTGCTCAAGCAGCAGCCTGATGCCACGCCGGGAGAACTCGTCCAGGTCGTGATGTGCCAGTGTCCGCCAGTCTGCCACTTCACCGCTCAGCAGGAACGGGAGGCCGCAGATGCTGTAGCCCGGGTAGCTGTCCGCCACCAGCATGGTGACGTCTGCGGTAGGGTCGAGTTCGCGTATGCGCAGAGCAGCGCTCACCCCCGCATCGCTGCCGCCGATGATAAGCATGTGTGACATGTCCCGGGCTCCTCCCGTGTCCTGATCCTGCTTTCTGAGCATAGCAGCAGTGGTTCATATTTCCCACACCGATCTGTCTTTTGTCGACACAGTGTTCAGGCGCGATGCCTCGTGTCCTCGTATGGGTCATTCGCGAACGACCCGGTGGTGAGACGGGTGGTGTTCGATCGTATGGGAACGCTGCCGCGTGCCCGCAAGTAGTGCGGGATTTCCGGCGTAGGGACGGCACATGTGCCGTCCGTGGTCTCGTGTACAACCGCGCTGGCTGCCAGACATCAGACCTGTATGGACGTGCAATTTGCGTAGGGGTCGTTCGTGAACGACCCGGTGGCATGGCTGGTGGCGTCCGAATGTAGATACCGTCTTGTATGTCAAGCTGCAGCGGCTATGGAAGCCTCGAAGAGGCGACCACTTTTCAGCACGCCGAATGCGATGTGTATGAGCTTGCGCATGATGGCGCAGACGATGGCCATCGGATGCTTGCCACTGGCACGAAGTCGCGCACGCAGAGCGGCAATGACCGGGTTGCACCGGACAGATGCCAGGGCGGGCATGAAGAGAGCCTTGCGTATGCGTGAGGACCCTGTCTTCGAGATCATGCTCCTGCCTCTGACAGATGAGCCTGACTGGCGGTGGCGTGGTGTCAGGCCACAGAACGAGGCCATGCTGCCCGCGTCAGGGAAGCGCGACACATCGCCGAATTCGGCCAGAATCATGGCCGAGGTGCCAGGTCCGATGCCGGGGATGGACTCAAGCAGATCGCGCTTGCCACGCATATCCGGGTAACGGTCGACATGGTTGCGGATCAGCTTTCTGGTGGCCTTCCTTTCCTGTTGCAGGCAGGTGATGACCCGCTTGATCGACTCTTTGATGACGTCGTCCGCCGTCCCCAGCCGGTTCTTCTCCTGTTCCAGCATGCTGTTGAGCGCCTCAAGGCGGCGGACGAGCGACTGTAGTTCCTTGACCTCAGGTGCCGGCGGCTGCCACGGTTCCGGCCTCATGGCGCGGCAGAAGCGGGCGATGAGCTGCGCGTCTGCCTTGTCGGTCTTGGTGCGTGACAGCTCTCCTTGGCCGAAGCCCTTGATTCGGGCAGGGTTCACCACACTCACGGTGTGCCCAGCGCGGTGCAGGTACTCCGACAGTGCCTCTCCATACGTGCCCGTTGCCTCGAGACAGGCGTGGATCCGCTCAACCCTGTTCTTCGCCAGCCACCGCTTGAGCATGCCGAATCCCGCCGTGGTGTTGCTGAACGTGTCTGTGATCACCTTCTCTCCCGACAGCAGCGCCACATCGAACTTTTCCTTGGCAATGTCGATACCCAGAATCACCGGCTCCATTGACTTCACCTCCCATAGCCTTTACTGTGTCTGTGGTGTCGCGGCCACCCCTATGCCAACCTTGTCTATGCAAGCTCATCCGTCATGGAGGCTTAAGATACCGTCCGGCCTCGGGAGTGGCGCCGTGGAGAGGGGATCGGAATCTACAACACAGGCTCAAAGGCCTAAGGGGCTCGGTCTGATTCCCCTCTCCCGCGACATCGGTAGGGTACACCAGCCTCAATATACAAGGGGCTGTAAACTCCTGGCAGATGCTGATGCTATGCCTGGCCGATTGTGTGCGCATCGCGATAGGGGGAAACAATGCTTGATCTGTTGATAAGGGGAGGTTGGGTGGTGGACGGAACTGGGAGCCCGGCGTTTCGTGCTGATGTGGCAGCAAAGGAAAATCAGCTTCATCTGCTGCGTGGTGCTTCCGAAGGTGTGGAATCGGCCGAAACCGTTGATGCTGCCGGAATGGTCGTTGCTCCTGGTTTCATCGATGTACATACTCACTCGGGTCTCGTCCTGCTCGCCGACCCTCACAATGAACCGAAAACGCGACAGGGTGTTACTACCGAGGTAATCGGCGTCGACGGATTGGGTTATGCACCGCTGTCATCCTGCAATATGCAGCTGATGCTCATCCGCAATTCCGGCCTCGACGGGTATCCCGATATCGACTATGCTTGGTCGTCCATTTCTGAGTACTTGGATCGCTTCTCTCGCAAGGTGTCCAACAATGTCTCCTACCTTATCCCCAATAGCTGTCTCAGGGCAGAGGCGGTTGGATGGGACAACCGACCTCCGTCCCTGATCGAACTAAGGCGTATGCAGGACATGATCATGGAAGGGATGTCCCAGGGGGCGATCGGATTGTCCACCGGTCTCGCATATCCTCCAGGCAGCTTCGCGGACACTGAGGAACTGGTGGAGCTTTGTAAGA
>PUON01000173.1 GCA_003552125.1 Dehalococcoidia bacterium
ATGAGTTCACCGGGAGGAGAGAAATGATAGGGAGAAGACTGGTTATCCTCTGTGCGTCGATAGTACTTGTAGGTGTGCTTGCAGTGGCTGGATGTGCAGCCGCGCCGGGCATGCCGCCGGGCGAAGAATTCTGGCCTGGAGACGATGAACGGGGCGTGTCTCCTCCCCCTCCTACGCCAACTCCCGCGCCGGAGCCAGCTCCATCGGTGCCTGATGACGTTGACGACGCAGTTCCTCCTGGGGTTCCGTCGGAACGGATGGTCGTTCGCAGTGGCAACCTGGAGGTGGTTGTAGACGATGTTGAAGCCACCACTCAGGCTGTGGCTCGGATCGCCGACACCATGGGAGGCTACGTGGTCTCCTCTTCGGTATATCAGGAGGGTGATAGAACGTTCGGTAACGTCGTCATGCGGGTTGAATCCGGGAGGTTCGACAGTGCGATGAGTGCCGTACGTGGTCTTGCTGTTGAAGTGGCTCGCGAAACGACATCGAGCACCGATGTGACCGAGGAGTACATAGATCTCGCGGCGCGAAAGCGCAATTTGGAGCGAACTGAAGAACAGCTCCTTGAATTAATGGAACGTGCCGGAACGGTTGAAGAACTGCTGGATGTTCAGCGCGAGGTCTCCCGCGTACGGGGCGAAATCGAGCGGCTCGAGGCCCGGATGCGGTACCTGGAAGAGACGTCTGCCATGTCCCTGATCGAGGTGTTCCTGCGTGAAGCTGTCCTGTCGGTTTCATTCAGTGCCGATACTCGTGTCGTCGACGAAGGGGAACCGGTTCAGTTCACCGCTGACGTGTCGGGTGGCTTCGCTCCCTATTCCTACGAGTGGAGATTTGGTGATGGCGAGACCAGCAACCAGGCATCGCCGTCGCATGTCTACCGTGAAGAAGGCTGGTACCACGTGCGTCTCACGGTGATGGATGACAGAGGCTCCGAGGCGACACAGCTCCGCGAGTACTACGTCCAGGTTCGAGGTGTGTGGAGCGTTCGAGACGTGTTCGACAGTGCCGTAAGCGGCCTTGGCTCGTTTGGTCGTGGCCTCTTGAGCTTGCTCATATGGTTCATCGTCTACATACCGGTGTGGGCACTGCTCGGCGGCATCGCGTACCTGATATACCGCCGTACGATGCGTGGACACCGTAAGCGTCCGAACTGACGGATTTCGAGGTGATCACGGGACACTCGCAGATTCAGTGGCGTAAAAAGCAGGTGCGGACACAGGGGGCGGCCGATATCGACCGCTCCCTGCATTCAAAGGTTTGTGCCATCGGACGTCATCTGCTATTCTCAGTGCTACCACTCAACGCAGACGTTGAAGGAGGACGCAGGATACCGAGTATTTCTTCATGCGGTATTCGAGGTCATGACCTGAACAACTCAATTGTGGACACTTGGCAGTCTGCACCAAGGCTCATCACTCAGCGGTAATACAATTCTCATCGTTTTCGGTTCGTCCTGCTGATGCCGCAGGCAGGATGTCGCTTGATTGGCCTGCTCGGCCGCCGTTTCTGTCTCCCGCCGCAATATCCATCCATTCGCCAGTGGTGTGCAGCTAATGTAGTCTGCTTTGCGTTCTGTGGAACTGATTTGTAGGGGGAACGAGAAATGAGACGACATGTATCACTCGTTGTGACGCTACTGCTGGCTTCCACCCTTGTGATGACCGCCTTTGGTGCGTGTACAGGCGCGGATGATGAAAGCGAGACCATTCGCTTCGTCGATGGCCAGTGGGATACCCAGACATTCATGACTTACGTGGCGGCGTTTATCGTCGAACATGGCTACGGTTACGACACGGCTATTGAGCCTGCTTCCAATGTGGTCGGCCTCAAGGCTATCGAATTGGGTGATATCGATGTGCATATGGAAGTGGCCAACATATCCCTGCGCGAACCGCACCAGGCACTCCTGGACACCGGCCTGGGTGAGGACCTGGGGGTGCCGTTTACTCCGGTGACACAGTTCTGGTGCGTGCCCACTTACATGATCGAAGGGGATCCTGAACGTGGCATCGAACCGATGATACCGGATGTCGAGACCGTGTTCGACATGGCGGAGCACTGGGAGCTGTTCCGTGATCCCGAGAATCCCGACATGGGGCGGTTCTACAACTGCATCCCCGGATGGCAGTGCGAGGTGACGAACGCTTACAAGATGGAAGCCTACGGGCTTGACCAGTACTACTCGCTGTTCACGCCCGGTTCAGACACCGCGCTCGCGACCTCCCTGATCACCGCATACGAGCGAGGCGAGCCGTGGTTCGGCTACTACTGGCAGCCGACCTGGGTTCTTGCCACAGTTGACGTGACACCTCTCGAGGAGCCTCCGTATGACGAGGACCTCTGGAACGCCGAGAATCTCTACGCGTGCGAGTATCCCAGGGAGGACAACCAGATCGTTGCGGCGACCAGCCTTAGAGAGCGGGCGCCCGATGTTCGCGACTTCCTCTTCGAGTTCAACATTCCGCTGGACATCATCAACGAAATGCTGTTGCACCTGGTGGATACCGGCATGGATGCGAGGGAAGCTGTCGATTGGTTCCTGACCGGATACGAGGACATCTGGACCGATTGGGTTTCTGATGATGTGGCGAGCCGGGTCAAGGCCGCCATGTAGCTTTCAATTCCTATCGCCTTTTACGCTCAAGGGGGCTTCCTGCAGGAAGTCCTCTTGTCTGTGTGCTTTGCACCAGCAGGTGTTCCGGTTTGTCCGTTGTGAAAACGTCAACGACGAGGCAACCTGTTCGGAGGAATGTCTGCGCCGGTTCGGCACCATTACTTCTGCTTGAGTGCCCTGGCTGTCTGCGGGAGCACATGTTCCACGTAGTCCTGCATTGCATCGGCAGTCATGTTTGTGACACCACTCTCCTCGTCCGTGAGCATGGCCAAATGGTCCCAGGGAACCTCAGGCCTTGCGTTTCGCAGCTCAAGTGTGGCGCGAGAAGCCACGCGTCCGATGACGGCCAGGTGATTTCCCATCCATACCTCTCGTGCGCGGTCGCACGCCATGCCCGAGCAGCCGCGCGTTGCGTAGCGGGTGACGGCATCGATCGCCTGCTGCATCTCGTGCACTATGCTTTGGGTATCATCCATCCAGTCCCCTCTCCAGATCTCTCAGGAAGCCCAGGTGATCCTCCGGTGCGTCAGCGGGCGTCAGTGAACCGTGCTGCTGTTCGTACTTTCGCAGGTTTTCCTGCAGCGCGGCAATCATCCGCTTCGTATGGCCCGGGCTCATGATAACGCGCGCAGTTACTGCGCCTGCGTTCGGGCCTACCATCAGGAAATCCAGGATGAACTCCTCTCTGGTGTGCATCACCATCATGTTGTTGGCGTAGACGCCGCCCTTCAGATTCGACGGGAACTCTATCGGGATCTTCTTCTGCCCCGATCGGGGCTGTTCCGGTTGCTGTGCCATATGACTGCCTCCTGCGGGTGTCTCAGTCGCTATCCTAGCACAGGCTATCATGGAGCTCGTTTCTCACTCTGCTGGTCGGAGGGCAATCGAAGTGCCGCGATCCGGATGCACCGTCAGGAGACAGGGGGCAGACTCGGCACTGAGATACGGAGGACGGCGAGCCCCTCCGGAGTGCGCCACGTCCTGAGCTTCCCGCCCCAGCTTGCTGCCTGTGCCTTCATCTCACCGAGGGGCATGTAGTCAGGCCTTCCCGGGTCAGGGTTGGCAAGTACGTGTCCGGCGGCGATGACCTTCAACACGGTATCCTTCTGCCGCTGTTCCAACTCGACAAACAACTCCGTGCACGATGTGGTTGCGATATGGCTCATGGTTTGCTGCAAAACGCGGTAAAGGAGTAGCTGGACACCCGGTGCGATGCCGGTTACCTCCGAGAGCCGCACGTTGCCGGGAATTCCTGTGCGTCGCTCGAAATCCTCGACTGCCCACTCCACGGCGGCGGTAAGTCCGAGATCCTCCAGTACTGCCGGTACGAGGTTGTCGCACATCTCCCGAACCCGGTGCACGGTCGCCATGATGCGTTCGTCCACTATCCGTATTGTTGAGTGCACGTTATCTGTCATCGGCCCGGGAAGCTGGCGGGCGCACGCGTCGAGGTCCATCTTGATGGCGGTCAGGTTCTGGATGATGTCGTCGTGAAGCTCTCTTGCCAGCGAGGCGCGCTCTCGTTCCCGTCCTGTCTGGAGGCGGCGAGTAAGGGAGTGAAGGTGTTTCTGTGTACTGCGCAGTTGCCGCTCGATCTCTTCGCGCTCATACATCTCCTGCTTCAGGAGGTGGTTCTCGAAAATGAGTGCGACGTCGTTTTGCACAAGGTCGCGGAACTGTTCCAGCACTCTCTTGTGTAGTGCTGGATGCGCATGAGCGCGTCTGTCAAGGACGCAGATAGTCCCGAAGATCTCTCCCGTGGGCCAGTCGATGGGGAGCCCGAGGTAGGACACCATGCCGAGCTCGACGTCGGGATTGTCTGACCAGTCCGAATCGCCAAGAGCGTCAGGAACGGCCAGCTCAGCCCGGGTGCTCATGACCGTCTCACAGTAGAGTCCGGTGTCCAGGGGTGCCAGCTCCCTTTCTTCGTAGATAGTGCCATCCGTGACACTTCTGGCGAATACCTCGATCTCGCGTTCATGCACGCGCATGACGAGGGCTACAGGTACTTGCAGCATACTGGCGAGGATGTCGAGCGTGCCGCTCCACTTATCGCGATAATGATCGGGAACATCCACTGTGGTCAGGATGTCATATTTGGCCTGTGCGGCCATCTCACCCGCTTCCTCCTCTTTCCGCACCGGAATGGCACTACCTTTCACCCGCCCTCAAGAAGGGGAGACCGAGCTGGTGAACGCGGCGCTTCGCGTGTAACCGTAGCCCGATAATGGTACCACAGTCCCGTTATGTTCTGTCAGTGGCCCGGTGGGTGCCAACTGACGCCCTTTCGCTGATTCCGTTTGCACTTTGGCAAGGAATGTCGTACAGTTGTGTCAGGTAGTTGTAGTTTTGGCCATTCACCGCTTCGTTCGACATCTCCACTGCTTCAACCAAGTCCGGGGTGACCGCAACTCTGCTAACCAGGGAGTAGAGAGGAGGTCATCCTATGAGCTTTGAAGACAAGACCATCAGATGCGCCGACTGTGGCAGCGATTTCATGTTCTCCGCGTCGGAGCAACAGTTCTTCGCCGAGAAAGGGTTCACCAACGAGCCCAGGCGCTGTCCCACCTGCAGGCGCACCCGCAGGCAAAGGCAGAGCAATCGAACGGACGTTCAACGTGACTGGCAGGCGTAAGTGTCAGTGGTGACGTGAAATAGACAGGAGGAATTCAGGTTAGTGAGGATCTACGTAGGCAATCTCTCGTACGAGGCTTCCGAGACGGAGCTCCGTGATGCGTTCTCCGAGTTTGGCGAGGTGACATCGGTGAGCATCGTCTCTGATAGGTTCAGCGGGCGCTCAAGGGGCTTCGCGTTTGTCGAGATGGCGACGCAGTCCGAGGGCGAGGCGGCTATCGAAGGAATGAACGGTAAGTCGTTTCTGAACAGAAACCTCGTAGTGAACGAGGCGCGACCGCGCGAGGATCGTGGTGGTGGTGGGTTTGGTGGTGGGTTTGGTGGTGGCTATGGCGGCGGCTTCGATGGCGGCTTCGGTGGGGGCGACCGCGGAGGCAGAGGCGACCGTGGAGGCAGAGGTGACCGCGGAGGCAGGGGTGACCGTGGAGGCCGCGGTGGCCGTGGAGGACGAGACGGCGGTAGATACTAGCCGTAGACTATGTCACGTTGTTGCATCGCTCCCCGCATGCGAATAGAACGATTGGGTTGGCCCGAGGCTACTGGCGGCACCCGCACACGCGGCTCGGGTCAACTTTATCAATCTCATTCCATCGACACTTCTGCACCGCTATTCTGGACTGCCCGATGCCGTGTGCGAGAGGTGTCAATCAAACACAAGAGGAGTATATAAGTGGATTTTCGTACGTTTAACTTCCATCCGCGGGTCGCGGATGGTGTCAAGAGGCTCGGCTACGATACGCCGACGCCGATTCAGGAAGAGGCCATGGGTCCGGCACTTGAAGGCCGCGACATCATGGGTCTCGCTGAGACGGGAACAGGAAAGACGGCCGCTTTCGCGCTGCCGCTGTCCAGTCGTCTCATGGACGGCCCTCGTGGCCGCATAAGGGCGCTGGTTCTGGCGCCAACCCGTGAGCTTGCGCAGCAGACTCACGAGGTGCTTACCATTCTTGGTAAGGACACGAAGCTGCGAAGCGTCACCGTGTACGGTGGTGTGGGCTACGAGCCACAGATACGCAAGCTGAGAAGTGGCGTCGAGTTCGTCGTCGCCTGTCCCGGTCGGCTGCTCGATCTCGTCGAGCGCGGCGACGTGAATCTCAGCAGTGTCGAGGCAGTTGTGCTCGACGAGGCTGACCGCATGCTCGACATGGGCTTTCTGCCGGACATCAGGCGCATTCTCAAGCTCCTTCCGCGACAGCGGCAGACCATGCTGTTTACTGCCACTATGCCCCCGGACATCGAGAGACTCGCGCGCGACTTCATGCGCAAGCCTGTCGTTATCCAGGTGGGCACGCAGGGTCCGGTAAGCGGCATCACACACGAGTTGTATCCGGTTGCAACACACCTTAAGGCATCGCTGCTCGTCGAGCTGCTGAAACGTCGTGAGACGGGGCCGGTGCTGGTCTTCACGCGCACCAAGCATGCGGCCAGCCGCCTTGCGGAGCGTCTGCAGCGTAACGGCTTCCGGTCATCATGTCTTCAGGGAGATATGTCCCAGAGCAAGCGACAGGCTGCCATGGACGCGTTCCG
>PUON01000021.1 GCA_003552125.1 Dehalococcoidia bacterium
GACAGTCTTCATCCCCTTCAGGTACGAGAGGAGCAACATCCCGGTAATGGCCAACTTTTTCGCAACCACCATCCTGTGTTTCCTGCTGTACCTGGGGTTGACCACCGCGACAGGCACGCTGGGCATTTGGAGCGGCGGAGAGCTTATTGCCGGCGCCATCGTCTCAATGCTCGTCGCGCTAATCGTGCGGCCGATTGTGCCCACCGGCTGGTACCGCGCGCTCAACCCTCTTCGGCTGACAGTCTTCTTCATATATCTGGTGGGGCCGTTCTTCTGGCTGATGGCCAAGGCGAACATCGATGTCGTCTACCGCGTTATCAGCGGCCGCATCAATCCAGGCATCGTACGCGTATCTTCCGGATTGAAGAACGATGTCAGTACCACGCTGCTGGCCAACTCCATAACGCTGACACCGGGCACGCTTACGGTGGACGTCGATGAGAAGACCAATGATTTGTTTGTCCACTGGATCAATGTAGACGAACAGGTAATCAAGGAGAAGCCGCGTGACTGCCGCCCTATCTGTGGGTCATTCCCGGAGTGGGCAAGGAGGATCGCCGGATGAACTGGACGCCCGCGGTAATCGTCCTGGCAGCCTGCATTGCGATTGCACTGATCCGGGTGGGTCGCGGCCCCACCACGCCTGATCGCATCGTCGGACTGGACACGGTGAACACGCTTGTCGTTACTGCGTTGGTTATCCTCGGAGCGGCATTTCGTCAACCAGTTTACGTCGATGTGGCGATTGTCTACGCGCTACTGTCGTTCGTGACCACGTTATTCATCGCAAGACTGATCGAGAAGGGCAAGTTCTAGGGATGCTGAACATCATCACCTACATATTGATAGGTATCGGGTTGTTCTTCAACCTCATGGCGGGCATTGGATTGCTCCGTTTCCCGGACTTCTACACGAGGTTGCACGCAGGCACGAAATGCACCACATTCGGATCAATCTTTCTCATTGGTGCCGTCGTACTGCAGGCCATCGCTGCCTGGCATGCTGGCGGATGGGAGGCGTTTGATTCGACCATTGTGTTTCGAGGGTTGATTGCCCTCGCAGCGATCCTGATTACTAACCCGACAGGCGCCCACGCGATTACAAGGGCCGGATATCGCAGCGGCGTGAAGCCGATACACGCAGTAGTGGACGAACTTGAGGGGGCAAATCCAGATGGCTGAGTTACCAGCCCTGAATGTGATCGTACCACTGCTCATCGTTGTCAGTGCCATACTTGTCGCGAGGTACAAGGATCTCATTGCGGCCGTAATCGCACTCGCTGCAATGAGCCTGCTGCTTTCGCTCCAGTTCTATTTGTTGCACGCTCCCGATGTCGCACTCGCTGAAGCAGGCATCGGCGCGGCGATTACGACCGCCATCTTCGTCATAGCGATCCATTCAACCAGACGCACGTGAGACCGATGTTAAGAAGAATTGCAATTGTACTGTCACTCAGCATCCTCGCGGTGATGCTCGTAGCCGTAATCGTATCGCTTCCTCCGTTTGGCGAACCGCCTTCGCAGATGGATGATTACATCATTCGGAATGCACAACCGGAAACCGGCGCCAACAATGTCGTGAGCGCTGTGCTTTTCGACTATAGAGGGCTTGATACTCTCGGCGAGGCGACCGTACTCTTTGCGGCTGCAACCGCAGTGGTGATGCTGCTCCATTCGAGAAATGGCGAGGCAGGCGACTGATGTCGAAGATAGTACGCACAATCGCCCAAGCTGTCATGCCATTCGTCTTCCTGTTCGGGATCTACCTCATCATTCACGGGCACCTCTCGCCCGGCGGAGGATTTCAGGGAGGAGCAGTGGTTGCTTCAGGAATTGCACTGCTCTTCGTGTCGTTCGGTTTCAAGTACGTGAGCACCTTTCTCAGGGAAGACACGCTTTCGGCCATCGAGAGTAGTGGTGCACTCCTGTTCATCGGTCTTGCCTTTGCCGGGATTGCAACGACTTTCTTCGCGAATTTCCTGCTGGGCTCGCCGGTTTTTGGCAGCATTCCTGTCACAGGACCGGGTGTCGGCGATATCTGGTCAGGTGGCACCATTCCGCTGATGAATATCGGCGTCGGCATGAAGGTCAGCGCGGGACTGTCAGCCATTATCTTCTCGATGATGCTCATTGCATCAAAGAAGCGAGGGGGCGAACAATGAGCCAGCTGGTGCTCAACGCGCCATTCGTTGCAGTCGCCGCACTCACCTGTGTGGCCTGCTACATCATCATGACTCAGAAGAACCTGATCAAGATTGTGATGGGCGTGGTGATACTTCAAGGCGCCGTGAATCTATTCCTCGTAACTCTCGGGTATCGTATTGGCGGCGTGGCACCAATTTACACGGAGACCTCCGGTACCCTTATGGTGCTGCCTGTACCACAGGCGTTGACACTCACCAACATCGTCATCGGGGTTTCCACCACCGCTCTGATGCTGGCATTGATAGTGCTGATCTACCGCCACACAGGTGAAACAGATGCCGAGAAATCCCGGAGGATGAAAGGATAGCCGAATTGGATGCACTAACGCTTCACTCGCCAATTCTGGCCGTCGCCATCCCTTTGCTTGCGGCTTTCGCTACTCCCCTGATTGGCCGGCTGAGTTCCAGGGCACGCGACGTATTCGTCATCGCAGCGCTTGCATCTATGTTGTTTGTCGTGATCCTGCTCGCTCGCGACGTGTACGAAGTCGGCATCCGCATATATACACTTGGCGCGCTTTCGCCCTCTCAGGCCATTCCTGAGAACCACATGGTGCCGGTCCGACTTGTTTTCGAAGTCGATGGTCTCGGAGCGCTGATGGCTATCATCACCGCCGTCGTCGCACTGGCAGGCACCATCTACTCCATAGTCTCCATCAAGCCGGAAACAGGACAGAATAGATTCTACGCCCTGCTGCTGCTACTGGTCGTCGGCATAATGGGCATCCAACTCACCGGCGACATGTTCAACCTGTTCGTTTTCCTGGAGATACTGTCCATATCCGGAGCCGCACTGGCGGCATTCCGCACGAGGTTTGTTGATGCCGTGGAGGGCGGGTTCAAGTACCTGATGGTGTCAACCGTCGGCGCACTGCTGTTCCTGCTGGCGATTGGTATCTTCTATGGACAGTACAATGCACTCAACATCGCAGCCATAGCCAGCGCAATGCAGTACACGGTGCTGGATCAGGTGGCGCTGGCGCTGATTCTCGCCGCCTTTCTCATGAAGAGCGGCGCCGTACCGTCGCACTGGTGGGTTCCGGACACGTACACCCCTGCTCCCGCCGGGACCAGTCCAATAATGTATGCTTCATCGCTGGCGTGTCTCGCAGCGACGTTCCGTATGTTGTTCTCGCTCTACGGCGTGCAGATGAGCCTCGCCACCGTGGGATGGATTGTCATCATCGCTGGTGTACTCAGCATGTTCGTCGGCGTCACAATGGCGCTGAGACAGACTGACATCAAGCGACTGATGGTCTACCACGTGATCTCACAGGAAGGCTACATGCTGCTGGGTGTTGGAGTCGGACTTGCCGTGCTCAGTAACCCCGAGGCTCTCGCAGCATATGGGCGTGAAGCGATTGCCGGAGGGCTCTTCCATGTTATCAACAATGCATTCTTCAAGGGACTGCTCCTGCTTACGGCGGAGGCTTTGTTCTTCCGACTCGGCACTAGAGATCTGAATCAAATGGGGGGAATGGGGCGCACTATGAAGTGGACCTGTGCGTTCTTCCTGATCGGCGCCCTTGCGATATCCGGCGTGCCCCCGTTTAACGGATTCGCGTCCAAGCTGATGATCTATGAGTCCACCTACCTGTTCAACCCTGTACTCACCATTATTGCACTTATCGTGTCGGTGATGACGCTGGCATCATTCACCAAGGTGTTCCAGTCCGCGTTCACCGGTCCGGCACTGCCTCAATACAAGGAGGTGCGTGAGGTTCCGATGTCGATGAAACTCGGAATGGGCCTACTGGCCGCCGCGACCGTATTCATCAGCCTGTTCCCTGCGTTTGTGGTTGACACGATTATCTATCCGGCTGCGGATGCACTGCTCGACCGTTCCGGTTATATTTCGGCAGTTATGGGGGGAGGATAAGCCATGCCGGTACTGACCTTCTGGGCCCCCATCGTTCTGATCATAGCCTTTGTGATTGTGCTTGTGGTTACCCTGCTCTACCGTAGCCGTGGGCAGGCGAAGTTCAAGGAGGGAACTGAACAGGGCGAAGTGTTCTACTCCGGGGAGAACGTACCCGAAGAACTGCAGCGACATGTCAGGTCACACAACATGTACTGGGGGTTCTTCGAGGCGATGAAACGATACTATGATCCCACGGTACGCGCACACACCGGCATCGTGAACGACTACCTTATCTGGCTTCTGGGGCTGACCGCTCTTGCGGGGGTGGTGATAATTGTGGCGGACCTGTTGTAGACAGGGGTGAACATATCAATGGGAATGAATTCTTTTAAGCGAGCACTCTGGGTGTACCACCTGAACACCGGTTCCTGCAATGGGTGTGACATCGAGATCGTGGCCGCGCTGACCCCTCGTTACGACGTCGAGCGCTTTGGAATCAAGCTTGTGGGCTCGCCACGGCACGCTGATGTCCTGCTCATGACGGGGCCGGTGACGAGGCAGATGGAATCACGGGCACGTCGCATCTACGCGCAGACGCCCGATCCGAAAGTCGTCATGGTGATCGGGAACTGCGGTGTCGAGGGCGATGTGTTCCATGAATCGTACAACCTTATCGGCCCGATCGACCAGATCCTGCCCGTTGACGTGTACGTTCTGGGATGTCCTCCACGACCCGAAGCCATAATCGACGGCGTCGTAAAGGCCTGGCTCAAGCTTGAAGGCGCGGTCAAGGAGAAAACTGCCTGACATGGATATGCTTGGTGCACAACAAGTAGTGGAGAGTTTCAAAACGGCGCTGGGCGGAGCTCTGGCGGATTCACGCATCTACGAGCGTGAACTGGCGTCGAAGAAGAACGTCTATACATCCGTTTGGATCGATGTCACACGTGACGGCTTCCGTACCGCAATACTTCACGTCAACCAGCTCCAGGATATGCCGCATTTCAGCGTCATTGCTCCCGTCGACAGGGGCGAGACCGTGGACCTGCTGTATCATTTCTCCCTCTTCTACGGGCAGCATCTCAAGGCAATCGCGCTGGTGATCAGGGTGACGCTGCCGAAGGCCGACCTTACGATTCCAACAATTACTGACCTCATTCCGGGAGCAATCTTCTCCGAGAGGGAAGTGCAGGAAATGATTGGAGTGACGGTGACCGGCATTCCCGATGACCGTAGACTGTTCATTCCCGACGACTTCCCCCAGGGCGTCTACCCATGGCGCAGAGATGAGACGGGGCCGGACAAGATGCTGAAGGTGCTCCCCGGCAAACAGGGAATACAGCATGAGTAATACCATCGAACAGACCAGCTACACACTGCCAATGGGGCCGGTGCATCCGGCACTGCACGAGCCTATTCGTCTCGACCTCAGCATTGATGGTGAGGAGATTGTCGATGTAGACGTGGCCGCTGGCCAGGTCCACCGCGGGATTGAGTGGTTGGGCATGAACCGCAACAACCCGGTTCAGACCATATATCTTGCCGAAAGAGTATGCGGCATCTGTTCCGCATGTCATCCGTATGCCTTCGTGCTGGCAGTTGAGATGGCAGCCGGTATAGAAGTGCCACCGCGAGCGGAGTATATCCGGGTCATCATCGCGGAGATTGAACGTATCCACTCGCACCTGCTCTGGGCAGGTGTCGCCGGACATGAAATAGGCTTTGAAACACTCTTCTACTACGTGTGGCGGGCACGGGAGAAGGTGATGGATCTGACCGAGTACCTCACGGGCAACCGAAACTCCAAGGCCATGTACCAGATCGGCGGGGTTCGACGGGATATCACCGAGGAACAATTGCCCGTCATTCGGGAGGCGCTGGACTTCTACAAATCAGTGTTCGACGAACTTAAGACGCTCTTTCTTAACGATCGCACCGTGCGGATGAGAACACGGGGAGTCGGCATCATATCCCCACAGGATGCCAAGAAGCTTTGTATCGTGGGGCCTACCGCGCGCGCGAGCGGCGTACCCATTGACACCCGGCAGGACCACGCGTACTCCGGATACGCCGACCTCGAGGTAAAGGCCATCACGCCTGACCAGATCACCGGAGAGGTGGTTGGCGACGTGTACGATCGCATTATCGTCAGGCTGCTCGAGGTTAAGCAGTCGATCGGGATTATCGAGGAGTGCATCGCCGCGATGCCCGAGGGACCGTTGGTCGCTGAACCGAAGATCGCGAAGCTGCTCGCACTGCTGAAGAAGGCAGAAGGCGAGGGAGTGGCCAGGGTGGAAGCTCCGCGCGGAGAGAATCTGCACTACGTGCGAATGAACTCCGGCGAAGACGCACTCGAGGCATGGAAGATCCGGGCGCCAACCTATGCCAACCTCATGGCTGCGAAGACCATGCTGATGGGACAACAGATAGCCGACGTGCCTATCGCATTCGCATCGCTCGATCCCTGCATGTCCTGTTCGAACAGGGCTGTAGTTGTCGACAGGCGCTCAGGTGAAAGCACCCAGCTTGACGGCGACCAGCTTCACGCGCTGTCCGTGGAGAAGACAAGGAGGCTGCAAGCTGAACTGGCTCGGTAGTCACCCGCCATCGCTGGAGATTCTTCTGCTCGGCCCCATCGTGTTGACTCTCGTCGGTACGCTGTTCGGGCTTCTCTACCTGGGCATAGATCGCATCCTGGTTGCACGGATGCAGGCTC
>PUON01000072.1 GCA_003552125.1 Dehalococcoidia bacterium
GACCGCATGGGTCGCATGCGCGAGTCTATTACAACCCTTTCGCTTCAGTAAAGGCCTTAAGGATCGGTAGACTCACGAGCTGTACCTCCAGTGGCACGTCCGGAGTGTCTGTCGGCTGCGTGGGCTAGAGACCTTCAGCAGGGTTCTGAGATGTCGGAGCATGCTGTGCGAGCGGTGCTCCACACAGCGAACAGAACTTGCTGTCGAGTGGGTTGGAGTGTTGGCATTCTGTACACAGCATGGTTGGGGCTGTCCCTGTCTGCCCGTAGTAGAGCTTCACGTGCGGCCACGGTATCTCTATGTGCTCCTGATCGAAAGTCTTCTTGATGCGCAGGCGGAACTCTCGCATCACCTCCCACTGCATCATGGGTTTCGTGTCGCCGAGCACTTTGATCTCCACGCCTGATTCGCCGAACCTATTGACGCCTAAGCTCTGCGGAGCACTCCGAATCTTGGGGCCCCACAGGGGATCCTTCGCAATCTCCTGTCCCACCCTGTTGATGACCTCGATGACGCGCTCCAGATCCTCGCCATACGCAACTGGAATATCCAGGTTCAGCCGTGAATATTCCTTCGTGTAGTTGCTCGCTGTCTTGATTTCCCCGTTGGGGATGCTGTGGACGATGCCATCCAGGTCTCTGAGCACCGTGCGCTTGAGCGTCACATCCTCCACAAGGCCCGCGATTCCGGCTACCTTGACCACATCACCTTTGTTGTACTGGTCCTCCATCAGTATGAACAGGCCGGCGATCATGTCTCTGATAAGGCTTTGTGCACCGAGGCCTATTGCGATGCCGGCGACACCGGCGGTTGCCAGCAGAGGAGTTACATCGACGCCGATCTCTCCCAGGATCATGAAAAGCGCGACAATCGCTACGATGATTGCGGCCAAGGTGGTAAGCATCCCGCTGAGGGTCTGCACCCGCCGCGCCAGGTCCTCTTTCGCCTTGCGGCCCCGTCCACGAGCCGACATTGAACTCTCCACTATTCCCGGAAGTACCGTTCTGATGAGTCGGAACAGCAGATATGCGATCGCTGCGATCAGAAGAATGATCAGTCCGTGGGACATCAGCCAGAGCTTGATCGACTCGGGAGTTATGATTGCCTCAGGACCCTCCCGGGCGAGCGTGAGGGCTACCGCCGCAGCACCGATGATCAGCAGTATCACCGTGTCGAGGACCGCGATAATTGCATCGCAGAACCGCTGAAGGTGTCGGGCCCTGGTGCTGTGGCCATGTTTCTGTATCCTTGCGAGGAGTCTAGGCCTACCGAACACGAGGATGGCGAGAGCAAGGGCGGAGAACAGGAGAATCCAGACGCTATTCGCACTGAACCAGTACCAGAGGGACGCAAGTTCCGTTCTCCCCTCAATCACGAATGCCATGCTGCAAGTCTAGGGTTGCCCGAACGCGGCGTCAAGCCCCTTGCCGTGGGTAGCGCGTTGAATCGAGTGGCTCATGGGCGCTCTCGACTTCTTTCTGGCGCTTGACACTTTGTGCCAGGTGAACCCGGAGCCTCTCACGCTCCGCCGACAGGGCTTTCGTGAGGTGCGGAGGGAATGGTCGTGGCCTGAACCATCCGCGTCGCCAGAATAGGATGAGTGCACCCACAATGATGGAGAACATGAATCCTACGACTACGAAATATGAGTATTGCCAGTGCAACTCCGGCATGTAGTCGAAGTTCATGCCGTAGATTCCGGCCAGGAGGGTGAGTGGCAGAAAGATGGCGCCGATTACGGACAGCACCTTCATTGTCTCGTTCTGTCGGTTGGCGATGGCTGAGAGGTAAATGGTGACTGCGTTGTCTGCGCTCTCCCGTATGTTGAGGTTCAGGTCCTCGGTGCGCACCAAATGGTCATACACGTCGCGAAAGTAGACAAGGTGTTCCTGCCGGATTATCTGGAACTCGCCCCGGCTTATCCGGCTCAGCAGCTCTCGCTGTGGCATGATGGTACGATGCACACGTCGCACGGAACGCTTCAATCGTTGAATCGCCTGCAATGCCTCAGGATGTGATGTGGTCAGGGCTTCGTCTTCGACAGCTTCGGCGACCTCGCTCATGCGGTCGAGCGTTGGCAGTATGTTGTCAACCAGGGCGTCGATGAGCCAGTACGCCAGGAAGTCTGAACCACGCCGCATCGGGCGGGCGTTCTTCTCAACCTGGAGCACCACTTCTTCGACGCTATAGAGGGGATAGTTATGGTTCGTAACCACGTAGTTGCTGCCGATGAACATCGCGAGCTCGGCGGTTTCCACGACGTCGCTCGAACCTGCCGCGTGGTTGATACCGTGAACGACTATGAACAGATGATCGTCGTATTCGTCGATCTTTGGCGGATGTATCAGCGTCTCGACGCAGTCCTCGATGGCGAGTTTGTGAAACCGGAATACCTCTGCGAGTAGGGCGCCATCGGCCGGTGTTGTCTCGCAGATATCCACCCAAAGCAGTCCCTTGCTGCTACTCAGCGCTTCGGACATGCGGTCCCTCTGCAGATCTCTCTCCAGCGTGCCTGAGTCGTCCAAGTAGTAGGAACGCACTGTCATGCCCGGAAGCCTCCTTATCTCCTTGTGGCATTCTACCACCGTTGTGTGATTCGTGGTGATGGATCGCGAGTTTAAGATGGCCAGAAGGTCAAGAAGCGGAGTCGGGCAGGCGGCAACTGCACACGCCAATGGAAATGCAAGCAGGCAGGTGGGTGAAAAAGTTGCCTAATGCAACGATGTGGAACACTGGCGACCCCAGGGGGATTCGAACCCCCGATCTCCACCGTGACAGGGTGGCATGTTAGACCGCTACACCATGGGGCCGTGGGTATAATGAAGCGCAGGGAGTGTAGCAGTGCGGGTTTCCGTGTGTCAAACTAATCGCGCCGCTGCGTGGCTGTTGTCCTGAACCCTCATGCAAAGGCTGTCGTATCTATGGGGCACATTCGTTTGATCGATCTGTCTAGAGGCTGTTTTCCCGGTATTTGACACCCCCCGCTGGCCACAGCACAATATACGGGAAAGGAGTGAGCGTAAGGTGGCGAAGCCAACGACGTGGACCGTACAGGTAGATGATAAGACCCACAAGGTAGAAGTGCGGCGTAAGCCGTGGCTTGCCATTGCGGAAGTGAAGGTCGATGGACAGGTCATTTCCTTCTTCGCCGCGAAGGCTATGTCCATTACCCTGTTCAACTACCGCCAGCATCCGTTCGAGATAGATGGCACGTGGTTTTCCATCGTGATCAAACCCAACTTCCTCGGCTACAATTTCGACCTGACTCGGGACGGCGAACTTATCCCTCCCGATGCATAGATGCCTGGCGGCGCTGCCTGCGCTCGTTGATGTATACATGCGCATTCTACTGACCAATGATGATGGCATCGGCGCGCCTGGACTCTGGGCAGCGGCCGGTGAACTGGCCAAAGTAGGAGATCTCGTCGTGGCTGCTCCGGGTGAGGAGCGGAGTGGTGCCGGGACTTCCATCAGCCTGCGGAAGCCTATCTGGGTCCAGGAAGTCCCTCCAAAGGTTGATGGCATTCGGGCGTTCTCAGTCTCGGGCACGCCAGCAGACAGCGCCATCATAGCCATAAGCTGCCTCTTTCCGGGCGAATTCGACCTGGTCGTGTCTGGCATTAACCGGGGATCGAATCTTGGTCATGATGTGTATGTTTCCGGTACCGTCGGAGCGGCGATGCAAGGATACCTGCATAACATACCCTCCATCGCGGTCTCGATGTACGCCTACGTTGATTTCGACTACCGTGCTGCGGCGAGGATGGCAGCGTTGCTGGCACAGCAGCTCGAGCGCGGTGCATTGAACGCGCCGATGTTGCTGAACGTGAACTCGCCCAACCTTCCGCCGAACGAAGTTCACGGTGTTGAGATTACCCGCATAAGTCGTAAGAACTACTGCGACAAGATCGAAAAAGACAATGATGCGAATGGGGAGTACTACCTGATTACCCGAAATGACGAGCTTGAAGATGCGGCGCCGGGTACCGACTTGTGGGCAGTCGAGAATGGGCGCGTATCACTTACGCCTCTGCCCGATCGCGTGGTGAGTGAAGAGTTTATGAATCAGCTGCGGCAAATCGTCCCGGAGATTGAGGATTGCCTGCGCGCGTCCGTGCCGTAGCCTATTCGCGTTGCATCGCTTACTTGTGGCGTTGACCATCATTTGTCGCTGGTGCTAGCATTCTGTCGGCCGCTGACCCGTAGGGGCGGCGAGCTGAAGTGATGGATCTGTATAAGTCAGAGCCCGCTTGGATCGTGTGTCGACCGAGACGGAAAATACGGGACGGAAACGAGCCCTCTCGGTGACCTATGCCGCGAGGGCTTCTTTGTTGAGGTAATCATGTCAGGTTCAGTGGGGCAGATACGTGGACTCAAGGTCGGTCACTACACCGATCTGGAGTCGGCTACTGGATGCACCGTCATTCTGTGCGAACAAGGTGCGGTTCCCGGCGTCCATGTGAGCGGTGCCTCTCCAGGTGGGAGGGAGATCGAGTTGCTGAGGCCGGGCTATTCCGTCAACCTCGTTCATGCTGTTCTGCTGAGTGGTGGGAGCGCATATGGCCTTGATGCTACCGCAGGTGTGATGCGGTACCTCGAGGAGAGAGGATGCGGGTTCGACACCGTTGCCGGCGTGGTACCCATAGTGCCTGCGGCCATCATCTTCGATCTGTCCTTGGGAGACGCGAGCGTAAGACCGACAGCCGCAAACGCATATGAAGCATGTTGTGCCGCGACTGAATCGGATGTTGCCGAAGGAAGCGTGGGGGCGGGGACGGGTGCCAGCGTGGGTAAGTGCCTCGGCATGGAGCATGCGACCAAAGGTGGCATCGGAATTGCAACTGTGCAGCTCGGCAATGGAGGTGTGGTCACCGCTATCATCGTGGTGAACGCATGGGGTGACGTCATCGACCCGACCTCCGGACGTACGGTTGCCGGACCGCGCGATGCTGATACCGGTGGCTTCCTGCGTACCGCTGACTTACTCAGGCAGAGCAGGATGCGCCGACCGTTTCCTACCTCGAACACCGTAATCGGCGTGATCGCCACTAATGTGCGACTGCGTAAGGTGCAGACGCATCGACTGGCGCAGATGGCACAGACGGGACTTGCCCGGACCATCGACCCCTGTGGGACGATGTACGATGGCGACACCCTGTTCGTGCTCTCTTCCGGAGACAAGGGGTGCGATATGAACGTGTTGGGGGTTGCCGCCGTTGAGGCGGTGAGCTATGCCGTGCAACGCGCAGTATTGCAGGCAACGACAATCGCAGGCGTGCCTTCAATCGCCGACCGTCAGAGGTAACAACTATGAGAACTATGCTCAAGAGCAAGATACACCGTGCCAGAGTGACGCAGGTCAACCTGGACTACGAGGGCAGCATCAGTATAGATCGGAGGCTGATGGAGGCTGCGGACCTGTACCCACATGAGAAGGTTGACGTGTTCAACTTGAATAATGGCGCACGGTTCAGTACGTACGTGATCGAAGGAGATGCTGATTCGGGGATCATCGGCATCAATGGTGCAGCCGCGCGCATGGCAATCGTGAATGACCTGGTAATAGTCGTATCCTATCGCGTTATGGATGATGCCGATGCGCGCCGTCATGTGCCCGTGGTGGTGCATGTTGACGGACAGAATCGAGCACGGTAACGCAGGACATCAGGATGGAAGTCATCTCCGGAATCGGTGAACTCAAGGCGCTCCGGTCGTGCTGGATGCGTCCCATTGGGCTGGTGCCCACCATGGGCTACCTCCACGATGGGCATGTCGCACTTGTACGTAGAGCACGGGAAGAGTCGAAGACAGTGGTTGTCACTATATTCGTGAATCCAACACAGTTCGGGCCTTCGGAGGATTTCGGATGCTACCCGCGTGCGTTCGAGAGAGACGTCTCGATACTGCAGGCAGAGGCAGTCGATGTTGTGTTCGCCCCCTCAAGTGCCGTGATGTACCCCGAGGGCTTCTCAACGTGGGTTGAGGTTGAAGGGATTACTTCACGGTTCGAGGGCGCGATACGCCCCGGTCATTTTCGTGGGGTTGCGACGGTGTGCAGCAAGCTGTTCAACATTGTGGACCCGGAGCGGGCGTATTTTGGTCAGAAGGATGCGCAGCAGGTGGCGGTCATAAGGAAGATGGTGCAGGATCTGAACATGAACCTGGACATTGAAGCGGTGCCGACTGTGAGAGAGGCCGACGGACTGGCCATGAGCAGTCGCAACGCCTATCTGAACGGACCGGAGAGGGCTGCGGCAGCGGTGCTGTTTCGTGCGCTCAGTGCCGTGCAGGAGATGTATCGGGCGGGTTGCCGCGACATGACGAAGATGTCCAATTGCATGCGACGGATTGTTGGTGAAGAGAAGCTGGTGGAACTTGATTATGCTGCGATCGTTGATCCAGCCTCGTTTGAGGTGGTGAATTCGCTTGAGCATCCCGCGCTCGCCATTGTGGCTGCGCGGGTGGGGTCGACGAGACTCATTGATAATATGCCTCTGCACGTATGAGGGGAGGTCGGGTCTGGATGTTGCATGATGGCAGTTCAGCCACGGAGGAAGAATTTCTCCGTGATTCGGACGGAAATGGGTTCCACTTGGCGTTCTGGTCTGCTAAACTACACCGTCTGTGGCGCCATGATGGGGCTGGATGGGGTGACTGGTGCGAGTGGATGGCGTTTGA
>PUON01000147.1 GCA_003552125.1 Dehalococcoidia bacterium
CTGCAAGAGGCACCTTGGGACTGACTTGGCGAAACAAGCCGGTACGACGCCTGATCTCCTCCATCTGCTGTGCTTTTTCCTGTTGGATGTATGCATCGCCAACATTCAGTTCCCGTATAACATATTCATTGAGCCAGAGCCTGCCATCCTCGGTTACCGAGCCCATGGCGAGTTCGGCCCGGCCCGGAGTGCGCAGTTTGTGCGCAAGAACTATGTCCAGATCAGCCTGCAACTGGAGAGCTATTTCGTGTGCCACCACGACCCCTCCTCGCGGAACTCCTACTACCACTGGCGATAGTTCACGATAAGCTTCCAATTCTCTGGCCAGTTGTCTGCCAGCTTCACGGCGGTCTTCAAACGGTTCATTGCTCTGCGACAGAATATGAACACCCATCATCAACCTCCCATCTGTCCTGTAAGAACTGTCTTGTGTGCAAAGCGGTCAAGTTGAGGTGCCGGCACGCACTAACGTGCAGGCTCAGGAGTGAATAGACTGACCAAATGCCTTATTCGATCACCTTCCCGAACAAAAAGACATGACCCGCAACGATCCTTGGAGCCTGCCAGAAGACCTTGCGACGCTGCGGTCCTTTCACTGAGGGGCCCGTCAGAGAGCTTTCTTTGACTGTGCGTTCTCGTTCGAGCCGAACCCGCAAGAGCACTTGTGGCGCCTGACACCATCCACTCCTCCCTCCCTTCTTCCAGGTTCCCTCACAACAACCAAGTGCAGGAATTGATTGGGTTGCAGGAGTTCGCTGACTCCAGGCTGCAAACATAGCGGAGAATTCCGGGGCACGCAAATCATCCCGATTGGGAAAGGGCCCATCGGTAATCCGGTGGGAAGCAAAGCGCAATCGGCGTCGTCACAAATCTCTGGTCGGGATACAGACTATTTGACGTTCAGGAACTTGGCATTGACCGCCACGATGATGGTACTGGCCGCCATGACCGCAGCACCTACAGCTGGATCCAGCAGGATTCCTGCTCCGTAAGCCACCCCGGCGGCAAGCGGAATAGCGATAACGTTGTATGCAGTGGCCCATACCAGGTTCTGCACCATCTTCCGTCGAGTCGCACGTGAAAACCTGATGACGGCGACCACATCCAGCGGATTGTTCCGCACAAGAACGACATCGGCACTCGCCACCGCTACATCCGTGCCGGCGCCAACTGCAATCCCCACGTCAGCTTGCGCGAGCGCAGGAGCATCGTTCACGCCATCTCCCGTCATGGCGACCCTCAGTCCTCTCGACTGTACCTCCTTCACCTTCTCTGCTTTCGCGTCGGGCAACACCTCAGCGAAATACTCATCCAGTCCGATCTCCCGGGCCACATATTGTGCAACCAGTCGATTATCGCCGGTGATCATCATGCAGCGGACTCCCATCTCCCGAAGCTCCGATATGGCCCGCTGCGACTCGGGTCGGATGATATCGGCAAGAGCGATGGCTCCGGCCGGCGCTCCGTCTATCAGTACGTAGATGACCGTCTTACCCTGCGACGCCAGTTCCTCGGTGCCTTCCCCCTTTACGTCTATCCCCTTCTCTTGCAGGTAACCGGGACTGACCGCCATGACTTCTCTGCCGTCAACGATCGCCTGTGCGCCCTTTCCCGGTATCGACTTAAACTCCTCGACAGGTAGAGTTTCGGGCGCAGCCGCGACTATCCCCCTGGCAAGGGGATGCTGTGAATGAGTCTCGACAGAGGCGGCATACTTGAGCAGGTCTTCGCGGCTCATGTCATCAGCGAGGACGACGACATCGGTGACACCGAACCTGCCCTCGGTGAGGGTTCCGGTCTTATCAAACAGCACGGCCTGCATGTTCCTGGCCTGTTCGAAACCATCGCGATTCTTGATCAGCAGTCCGCTCTTGGCCGATAGCGATGTCGAGACAGCTACAACGAGAGGAATCGCCAGTCCGAGCGCGTGAGGGCAGGCAATCACCATTACGGTGACCATCCGCGCCAGTCCAAACACGAATTCCCGTCCTATCAGTCCTACCCAGACGAAGAGTGTCAACCCTCCAACACCAAGGGCAATGATGGTGAGCACCAGGGCAGCCCGATTGGCAAGATTCTGTGTTCTGGACTTGCTCTCCTGGGCCGTTCTTACCAGTTCAGTAACCTGGGCAAGATAGGAATCAGCACCGGTACTCGTGACCTCTACGGTCATCGAGCCTTCAGCATTTATCGAGCCCCCGATAGCTCTGTCTTCGGGCTGCTTCGGCACAGGGACAGACTCCCCCGTAAGCATGGATTCATCAACGGAAGTCTCGCCATCTCGAACCACGCCATCAGCGGGTATCTTCTCCCCGGGCCTTATCAGCACCCTGTCGCCGGCGCTCAACTCCCCAATGGGAACGTCTTTAACGCTGCCATCAGGCATGAGCCTGTGGGCTTCGGATGGCATAAGCTTGGCCAGTTCTTCGAGAGCGGAAGAGGCCCCCATGATCGAGCGCATCTCCAGCCAGTGACCGAGCAGCATCACATCTATGAGCGTGGCCAGTTCCCAGAAGAACAACGAACCAGTCAGCCCAAACACCACTGCGCTGCTGTACACGTACGCTGTGGTGATCGCAAGTGCTATCAGGGTCATCATCCCGGGGGCTCTGGATTGCATATCCGAGACGAAGCCCTTCAGGAACGGCAGTCCACCGTAGAAATAGATGACTGAGGAGAGCGCGAACAACACATAGATGTCGCCGGGGAACTGGATCACGTCCTCCAACCCCAGGAACCCCTGGATCATGGGCGAAAGTGCCAGCACTGGTACCGTAAGAACAAGCGACACCCAGAAGCGGCGGCGGAAATCGGCGATCATCATGGCGTGGTGTTCGTGTTCGCTCATGCCTTTCGCGCCATGTTCACCGTGATTCGTGTCACCGGGCGATTCATCCTCGCCAGGGCCGTCGGATGGCGGATGGTGCTGATCGTCCATCCTGTGGTTGTGGTGCTGTTCGTTCATCGTCGCTACACCTCCCAGCCTCTCACCACATCAGCATCCCCGTTGAGGTTCAGGCCGTCGCCCTGGTCCGGAAGCGATCCCGGGCGAAACGTCGAGTCAGTCGGGCACTCGGGATGCTCGTTACGGCGCATACTAGCACGACCCATCTGAGCCCACAACACGCGTACGTGAACCGGTAAGCATGGCCGGGATCCGTCCCGAGATAGTCTGCGGAAGGGGGACCGGGATAATAGTAGCTGTGGACGCTTCCAGACGTTTGGCAGGACTGTCAGCAGCACAGTCCAAGCCGCGGTACGGAAGACTGCAGGAATCCACTTCTACACTGTCACTGCACTGTCCTGAGGACCGGAATCCACGTCACCAAGACTCACCGCCACTTGACGGAGCATTGCCTTTACACGCACCATTGGCTGGAAGTACTTTGATGCCTCAACTCGTCGGCCAACCTCGGCGAGGGGCATTTGTCTTAGCTGGTTGACTCCTGCATGCCGGAGTTGATTGTCGCATCCGTGTGTGAACAACACTTGGCCATGCGCGCGGATGATTCGGGAAATTTCAACCTGACAAGGAGGACTGATGTACTGCAGAAACTGCGGGATAGAGCTGGCAGGGACCGAAGGTGCCTGCAGCAATTGTGGAGCCGCACCAACGGCTGGCAGTCGATACTGCCCCTCATGTGGTGCGAAGACTGCCCCCACGACCGAAGCATGCACGACGTGTGGTATGGGAGTATCCGGACAGAACAATAACACACTGCCTATACTCACCCATGTGCTGGGCCTCCTAACGGGCTGGCTGGGCCCGCTGATTATTCTTCTGGCCACGAGCGAGGAACCAGTCAAGAACCATGCGAGGATGGCACTCAACTGGCAACTCAGTTTTCTCATATATGCCCTCATCTCTGGATTGCTCGCGCTCGTCTTCGTGGGATTCTTTCTGCTTATCGCCGTCTCTATACTGGACCTGGTCTTCTGCATAATGGCAGCTGTGAAAGCTGAACGCGGCGAGCTGTGGAAGTACCCCGTGACGATTCCTTTCCTCAAGGTAAAGACGGATGCGGCAGGGCCAATCATGCGGTGAACGGGGCATTGGTGTCAGCAGTCCAACAGTCTTTAAGAACGTCAGAGTGCGCAGCCGATCGGCACAATCAGGCACACGCAGGGCGTCTGCGCGCCTCAGTGAGCAACCTGTATGAACGGGGCTACGTCGGTGTCGATGGCTGTCGAAATGGATGGGTATCTGCGGCACTACAGTGTGAGTGCTCCGGAAATACATCGTCTATGGCGACATGGAAGCATTGTGGCGGGAGCAAGTGGAGCTGATGTCATTCTGATCGACATACCGATCGGGCTCCTCGAATCCGGTACCCGTGAGCATCAGTGCGATTACCACGCAAGACGCCAGCCTGGTGTGCGCCGGGCCTCCGTCTTTCCGGCACCCCTGCCGTGAAGCCGTATATGCAGTCTCAGATGCTGAAGCGATGGCAGTCAACATTGAGCGCAAAGGGAGGGAACTGTCATTACAGACACTCTCCATCCGGCCAAGATCCGGCAGGTCGACGAACTGCTGCATGGTGACAATCGAGCGCGACAGGTACTTAAGGAGGTACACCCGGAGAAGCTCTTCCGGGGAATGAACTGTCGCTCCCAATGCTGCATCACAAGAAGGGCGCGTCCGGCAGACTGGAGCGACGGTTACTTCCGTCCAAGGTAGCCGGTGCAGATATAGTTGAAGGCGTGCTGGCCCAGACAACGGCGTATCGACGTCGCAACCTCTCAGTGGACGACGTCATTGATGCACTTGCGGCGGCGGTGGCGGGCAGTCACCCCGGCGAACTGGTGAGCGTACCCGAGAATGCTCCGCTCGACGCGCACGGCTTGCCCATTCAGATGGTCTACTGGCCACGGTCGTCGCCTGCCGGAGGAAGACAGCACGCCTGACACGGGCTTCACGATCCAGCCCACCCGGTCAGCTTGTCAAGAAACGGCAACCTGATGGCGGTCGACCGAAGCATGTTTCGACAGGGGCGCCACCGGATTAGCCTAAGCAAGCCTTCACTCCCGAGGAAAGCCAGGATGTGACCAGCGCCTCCGGAGGTTTCGCCTAGCCGCATAAGAGGTGCAGGGTGCTAGCGGCACGGCACACGCGGCAACCGTCACGCAGTGAAAACGTACCCGCCCTTCTTCAAGTACACGTAAATGGTCAACAGAGTGGACACGAACGCCGCATACATGAGTCCGGCGAGGAGCACGTCAGGACCAATGCCAAGCACCGCCAGGATGATCGGCGCCATCCAGAACCAGTAGTTCGCCTTGGCTACAATCGGCGGGGAAGGGAACTCCAGCACCCCCGTGCGGCGTTTCCACAGGAACACCGCTACTCCTGCCAGCACCGCCATCCCGCCAGCCAACGCCGGCACCACATACAGGTACGGATTCCACAGTACCAGACCATCGGTGCGTGCAAACAATCCCGCACGCACGGCCAGAACCAGGGTCGGCAGGAACAGCAGTTCATCCGCGGTGAGGTCGAACAGTGCCCCACCAAGACTGGACTGCTTCAGCCTGCGTGCAAAGAATCCATCGGCGGCATCGGAGGCTGCAGCAACGATGAGCAGCGCACCTGCCGTCACGATCGCACCGGGTCCTCCGGTGTACAGCAGGTATCCGATGATGACTGCGAGAATCACCCTGATGCCAGTCAGCGTATTCGGGACATTCCACACAAGTCTGGGATATGGCACGGCCACGGTTGTATTGGTTGCCACTGGGGTGCTGCTCCTTTCACGTCGGTTTCGTCGGGAAATGGCGTAAGCGTATCAGGAACAGTACCAAGTGAATAGCCCCCGCATTCACTCATCCAGAATGTTACCGGGTCGGTACGGGTCACTCATTTAGACACGTTACTAAGGAGCCATGCGAAGTGACGAGAGGATGAACATCGATGAAAGACGGAAGTACCTGAAGTTGCCGGCGCGGTGGCACCGCGATCAATTGAGTGTCTGCGGTTGACCCGGAATTCGCTGCATTCCGAAACCGCACCATGTAGAGTATGCACAGGCTGGCCGGCAGGCCGGAAAGGAGAATCGTGATGGAGAAAACCTATCTACACCCCACAAACGTCCCGAAGCCCGCGGGGGACTACTCCCAGGGACTGATGGTCAAGGGAGGGACACTGGTGATGATCTCCGGGCAGGTGCCCTGGGATACTGAGGGTAAGGTGGTGGGGCCAGGCGACATCCAGGCGCAGACACGACAGGTGTTCGAGAACTTGAAGAACATGCTGGCCGCGGCCGGGGGGACGTTCGCCGATGTCATCAAGCTGACCATCTTCCTCAAAGACAGGGAGGACTTTCCCGCGTTCCGGGACATCCGCGCCCAGTACCTCAGGCCCCCGTTCCCTCCCACCACGCTCCTTGTAGTGAAGGATCTCGCCCGGGAGGAGTGGATGCTGGAGGTGGAGGTCATAGCGGTGGTTGACCGTTAGGCCCACGCCGTACTGGCGTGCAGGATAACGAAACCGCCCATAGTGGAGCGCGGGGGCCGCGCGGGCTGCTACGCGCGAATGCCGGGCCATAGCAGTGTGGCGGCGCGCTTTGTGCTGCCTTGGGACACACCCGATGCCGATCAGAGGACGGCCGACGACATCAATTCAGCAACAGGTCTCCACATTGGTGTCCTGCCTGTCCAGTTCTATCTCAACAAAC
>PUON01000029.1 GCA_003552125.1 Dehalococcoidia bacterium
AGGCGTCTGTATTTGCCGAACAGGTCCCCGATGACGGAATCGCGTTGGGCGCACAGGACAGTTCTTACTCGTTGAAGCCATTGTGCCCGATCGGCCGTACTTACGTCCGCGCAGTGTAGCTCAGAGGCAGATTAGCGGTTTCGTAATCTCAAGGTAGGGGTTCCGAAAGGTGCCCCTACGTTTATCTTGGTGCTGTCTGGTTTCGCGGTTCGTTCGTGTGGTGTCGTCTGGTGATATCCTGTCATGGCAGTTGTATTGGTATCTTGTCGGTATTCTTTCAGCTTCGGTTGGTTCGCCGCTTGGTGGAATCGCTCCAGATAGTCTGTGGCACTGGCCAGTTGGCTGGCTTGGGCGGCCCCACAGAAGGCGAAAAACCTGCTACAACTATTTGCTGCCGCAGTAAGGAGGCAGTGTATTGGATAATGTGACGGCAATCTGCCGAAGGAGCAGAATGACGCTTGGAGCAAGCCGCGCCCCGAGGGTAACCGAGGACATCGGGACTCTCTGGTGGGAGGTACTGCACTGGAACCAGTAACCTCTTGTGCGGAACACATGCCGGGGAATAGCGGTCTAACGCTTCTTCCCTAGAGATGGGTGGGGGAGTATTGCTGTGGTAGATAAGGACTATAGCAGCAGCACGCCGCCCAACTTGCTGGGTGATATGTCCCTGCATGAACATCCGGAGACTGCGCAGGGACTCCAATTGGCACCGGTATCACCGCCCGGAGAAGTTCAATGGGCGAGTTGGCGGATCCTGAATCGCAGGTGTCATGGAAATGGAATTGGAAGACCCGGACTCCTATGCCGACTGAATGCGATGACAAGGCGTGCGTCAGAGGTGCAATTCAGTTGCGAATAGGCAGCAGTCGTCCTGATTGTAGTTGAAACGGACGCAGAGGTGCCCTCATATTCAGAAGGACGTGATGTGTCACTGGTCTGGTGGACCGGTCGGCGGACTACTTCGCGTCATATGAATCGGGTATAATTCCACATTCACAGACGAAATGATGGCTTGGGCATTAAATGGGAGGTGTCACTTGGTCAGGGTCTATCTGGTAGATGATTCGTCGGTTGTGACGGAGCGGTTGATAACGCTACTGAACGACATTGATGGAGTGGACATCGTAGGTTCCGCAGACAACGCCGATGCTGGCATTGCAAATATTGCGGAGCATCGACCCGATGTAGCTATACTCGATATCCGCATGCCTTCAGGAAGTGGCATACTGGTACTCAATGAAGTCAAGAAGCTCGATGATCCTCCTACTGTGATAATGCTGACCAACTATCCCTACCCGCACTATCGCAGCAGGTGTATGGATTCCGGGGCTGACTACTTCTTCGACAAGTCCAACGAATTCGAGCAGGTTATCGAAGTGCTTGAGCAGATGGTCGCAGCGAGAAGACGCTCGTCTTCCGATTGAGCGTCGCCGGCTTTGGTGACCTTCCACCCGGTTCCTTTCACACAGGCTTAGGAAGCCCACGGGCTTGATTCGCGCGGAACACGGCTCCTCTGTGATCATTGCACAGTGCTTGAAGCCGATCGTAGTATCTGTACCCAAGGCTCATACTGAATCGCGTCAGGCTGTGCAGTGATTGACGCTTCGTTCTCTGCGTGCTTGCAGCCCACGTCTTTGTGTCTGATGGACGACTGATTCCTTGTCGAATCGGTTGACACGTAGTACTGTAGATGTCATCATCCACATGATGCGTGCTTCATATGTACGCGATTTGAAGAGAGGCGATATGAAGCAATCGGATGGTGTGATGAGATGGCTGGAGCACATACTGCTGATCATACTGCTTGTAATAGTCATTGGTTCGCACGTTCCGTTCGGCAGATTGTTTGCCGGTATCCAGCCGGTTTCTGCCTCGTCTGAGACACCGGTTGAGGAATACGCCGATGGCCTGTCAAGCCTTCTTCCCGACATCGGTGCAATCTACAGGACTGCCACCACGTATCCACTACACCAGGTGCGTGAGGAGATCACCAGTCCTAACATACTGGCGTTTTACGACGGATACCTTCGTGCTGCTGGATTGGCGCCGGACAGCTAGCGTACGGATAGACTGCCCAGTTCAAATTGCCCGCTTTCCAGAACCTCAATGAGGCAATCGACTACTTCAGGGTCATGCTTCGTGCCGCGCTCGTATTGGAGACGTGCAACGGTATCCTCTCGGTTGAGTGCTCTTCGATACAGGCGGAAGGAACTGATTGACTCTGCAAGATTGCAGGGGATGAGGATTCGGTCCTCGATGCTGAGTGCAGTGGCGTGAAGCTGTTGCGGATAGCCAGAGCCATCCAGGGCTTCGTGATGATGGAGGGCCATTTGTGCGATGACTGGTGCAAGGCGTGCCCCCCGGAGTATATCGTAGCCGCGCTCCGAGTGAGTGCGGGCGAGGTGTAGCTCTTCACTCGCCAGGTTTCCGGGCTTGGCCAGGATCTCGTCAGGGATCGCCACTTTGCCAATATCGTGCATCAGACCGCCTAACCGCAGATCCCACAGCTGCCCATCAGACAGCCCCATTCGGGCTCCTACGAGAACGACCAGATCGGCCACGCGGCGCTGATGGCTCACTGTATAGGGGTCGCGAGATGCCATCGCTCTTGACATCGTGTACGCGAGGTCACGGAAGGATTCTTTGAGAAGGTCGTACTCCTGCTTTCGGATAGTGATGTCATACAGGGTCAGCACTACAGAGTCCTCCCCGCCCCAGCACATGCGTGATGCCTGAACCGCGATGGTGCGAGGCTTATCAGACACGTGTCGCACCTCCGCAATTGTGGTCTCTACCTCCGGATCAGCGGGGATCGGCGTCTTCCTGCCCACCAAGTCCTGGGTGCTCAATCCAAACAAACGTCCAGCCGCAGGGTTGGCATAGCTCACCACTCCATTCTGACCGATGACCATTATGCCGGCTGACGTGGCCGCGACGACATTGTCACTTGCGGAACCAGTGTGTGCTGCTTGCCCGTTGGTAGAGAAGGCATCCCGGTGTGGCGAATCACCCCAGGCTGTGAGTACTGCGGAGCTGAGCGAACGTAACTCGCGCATAGTAATGCAGCACTCCTGTCCCAGATGGCCATCGCCGCCGGTTGCCGTGGCACCGCGTTCATCCGAGATTACGATGAGTGGCACCGGATGATTCAGACTAATGAGGAGGTTACTGATGTCATGCGATATGCAGTGCTGGGTGGGGTCGCGTGCCAGGACAATGTCCCAGTGTGCAGAGCGAAGCGCATACTCCAGTTCTGCGTATGTGCGCACATGTCCGTGCTCTATAAGAAACCCATCGGCATGGAGTGTACCCAAGAGAAGTATGACGTCCTCTTTTGCATCTGCAATAATCAGTGCTCTGAGCTTTGTCCACATTGGCGTTCCGCCCTATCTCTCGCGACTCGCATCAAGCCTTTGGCTGATGCGGCGCCAAAACCTTCAGTATGCTCCCCCGCTTCAACAGGTCCTCTGCCACGTGCCCTTACCGCAATCAGACACAGAGCAGAGGCTTAGTGAACTGGACTACTCCGTGAAGCCTCCGATTGGTCTTCACGCGTACGCTGCTCGTCAATTAAGCTCATCTAAGACAGATCTTCCTTACACCAGATTTCGATAACCGAGCTCGAGTTGAAACTCTCCGTTTTCGACCGCTCCGAGCACTTCGTCGATCACGCGTTCGTCGTAACGTGAACCGCAACCGTCGCGAAGCTCCTCCAGCACTTGGGCGGTGCCGAGTGCGGGCCGATATGGCCTGTCGGAGGTCATCGCCTCAACTACGTCGCACACACCAAGGATGCGCACCTCGAGACTGAGCTGGTCCCCAGCCCGGCCATCCGGATAGCCCGAGCCATCCAGCCGTTCATGATGGCCAAGCGCCATGTCCATGACTGGCCAAGGCAGACTTGCCTCTGAGAGAATGGCATGTCCGCGACGAGAGTGTGACTTGACAAGATTCCACTCCTCTCTTGTCAGTCTACCCGGCTTCGTCAGGATGGTGCTCGGCAGACTCAGTTTGCCAATGTCATGGAGCATGGAGCCCACGTAGAGACCCTGAAGCCTTTCGTCATCCAGCCCGAACTTCCTCCCCACGATGTCAGCCAGTCGCGCAACTCTACGCTGATGACCAGCCGTGTATGGATCCACGCTCTCAACTGCTCGCAGGGTGGTTTCGACCAGATCGATGAACGCATACTCAAGGAGCTCTTGCGTCTCCTGGGTAGCAGTAATATCGCGACACATGCAGAGGCCTCCAACGAGCTCGCCACCGACAATGATCGGGGCACCGAAGATAGACATCACCAGGGGCTGTCCATCTGAACGACGTCCCCTGATCTGGGACGTGTTCGACTCACCACTGAAGAGCGCCTCCAGCATCCGCTCGCCGTGCGAACGCAGGCTCTGCGGTACGAGAAGATCCAGTACGTGGGCGCCCAGCAATTCGTCTCGCGTGAGATTGCACAATTGCTCAAAAGCAGGATTGAGGTCATGAATCGAACCGTTACTGTCAAAGGCGACGATGCCTTCTGGCACTGATTCGAACAGCGCGCTGATGTATTCGGCCCGATCCCTGATCGGGGGGCCAGGCTGCTCCGCCGATTGCAGTTGAGGAAGCCCTGCGGCGATCACTGCTCGGTTGTGTAATCGCGTGATGCGAAACCTGTGCGACCTGACCTGACTGGAGCGGTGCGCGATCTGCACCTTGATTTCGAGCGGTTTTCTCGCATCTTCCCGGCCCCAGGAACGCAATGTCTCTAATTGTGCTTCGGCATTTGCAGCGAAGTCAGCCCACTCTTTCTTGCCCTCAATTTCGTAACGGGAGCAACCGAGCAGTTGTTCCATGTGCCTGTTGATACGACTGATGCTTCCGCGTTCCGTCACTATGGCCATTGGTGTCGATGCAGATTCGATCATTCGATGGTAATCCTCTTCCGCCTGGCGGAGTTGCGACTGCAGCCGGGTCCGCTCGATCGCGTGTATCATGCAACGAGCGAGAGAACGACCGACGCACTGTCCTTTCAGTATGTAGTCAGTCGCACCGGCGATGACAGCCGCGGCCCCGCGCCCTTCTTCCTGTGGGTGTACGAACACGAAGACTGGCATTTCGCTTGCGGTTTCGCGCAGGCACGTGAGTAGTCTCGTCTCGTCACCCTCAGTCGTGTCGAGATCAAGAAGCACCGCATCGTATCGCTTGTGTTTCTGAAGCGAACCCGTACAGATGTTCCTGGTGATTTCCAGGGAAACGCACAGCCCGTGCCGCCTCAAAGTGGAGAGTTGCTCGTACAGCTCGTGTGTGCTTGTGCGGTCGGGAGCGACTAATAAGGTTCGCATCGGTAGGGCATCCGCATTGAGGTCGTGCATTCTGGTTCTCGCCACTTCTATTCGGTGCTCAGCACCGGGAATATCATCCAACGATGACAGTTCGTGAGTATGCCTCGCTGCAGATGTAGGCGAGTATACGCCCGAATCTGCAATACCAGGGAGGATACGGTCCGTGGCAGGAAGATGAGGTTGTCTTGCCTATGCTCGGCGGAAGCAATGGTGTCTGTCCACGCAGGGATCGGAAAACCCGCTCGACAATGCGCTGATGATCCGGACACTGCCGGGGACATGTCCATCGGGTTCCCTGTTAAGCCGCAGCCCTGCAGCCAATACTGGCCTGTTGGCCGGAACGCTTGCCCGCTGATTAGTGCATTCGTGAGCACCGGGGGGAGGACTTGGACGAGCGTCGCGTTTGGCAGATGGAAGTGGAGCGGCGGAGACTCTGTGAAGACGAGGCGTACAAGCCCAATCACGGCCACCCACGCGCATTCGAAGCCGCGTTTCATCCCGACTGCGGTTTGGCAGGACCTTGGTTCTGTTCTGCAAGTCGCCATACCTTTGATCCATTGAGGCACTGTGCGGCATTGTAACAGCGCCGCATGGTGGCCCATACCCTGAAAATGGCCCCGGCGGTACCATTGTGGCGAGCTTCGGGGGTCAATGCGCCACTTGGCAGAATGGGTTGACATCTGTCGCCTCAGCAATTAATGACCTTACTACGCAGAGTATGCGGGCCCTGTTGCGGGACTGGAAACCACTCCTTGAGTTCCGTTATTATGATGATTGCCGTCCTCAGGACAATGAATACTTGCGGATTGGTAGCACATGTGGGGCCATATGACGTGGGATATCGCCTGTAGTTGTGTGTGGAGATTCGCCTTGCGACTTCACTCGTTTAAACGGCCAATATGATCGAGCAACAAGGTACTGAGCCGCCAAGTGGTATCAACAGTGATGTCTCGAAGCATTTCTTCGAGCACTCACTTGAGCCGATGGTCGTGTACACTCCCGGCGGCGCGGTAGTCAAAGCAAATCGGGCCTGGTTCGACATGCTGGCATACCCCGGTACCCATGTATCTGTCGACTCGCTCAATATCTTGGACTTCTACACGAATCCGGCTGATTTCGCGGGGTTCATTTCTCGAATGGAAAGGAGCGAAACCGTTGCTGATTCCGTTCGTCTAAGAAGATGTGACGGGGCGGTGCTTTACTGCGAGCGCTCCTCCGTTGTCTTTCGAGACGAGAACGGGG
>PUON01000008.1 GCA_003552125.1 Dehalococcoidia bacterium
GGAGCCTCAGGCGGGCACCCGATTCTGTTGGTGTAGCCATGGCATTCATAGCTGCGTACAACGCTAAGCAAATGGGTGTGAGACACTATGTATCTCAGTACATGCTGAACACGCCTGGTGAGATCTCTCCTGTCATGGACCTTGCCAAGATGCTGGCTGAAATCGAGATGGTGGAGAGCCTTCATGATGCTTCCTTTCAGTCCTACCGGCAGGCAAGACTGGGACTGCTGGGCTTTCCTGCCGACCTGGACGCGGCCAGGGGTCAGATGGCCTGGGCAACCGTGTTGGGGCTGATGCTCAATCCCAGGATAATCCATGTGGTGGCCTACTGTGAGGGGCAGTACGCCGCCACTTCGAAGGAGATTATCGAGAGCTGTAAGATGGTTGACCAGCTTATAATCGAACACGGCAGGGGGTTTCCGCAAGGGCTCCTAGCAGATAGGAGCGTCGGCGCACGCAAGGCTGAGTTGCTGGAGGACGCAGACGCTCTGATCGAGGCGATAAAGGCCCTCGCCAGAAATGGCGCAGATCCGCTGGCTGACCCCGGGGTGATTGAGACGGCCGTCAGAACCGGCCTGCTGGATGCTCCCGATCTGAAGGGAAATATTATAGCCAGGGGTGAGATAGTTACGGCGCTGGTCGATGGAGCCTGCGTTGCGGTCGATACGAAGTCAGGCAGGCGATTACCTGAGCGCGACAGGATATCGCGAGTCTTCGCTTCTCTCTAGTGGGGCTGTGAGGTGTGGCGCAATACTATGCTGTCTGACATATGATTGCAGATAATGGATATGGGTCCGGGCAGGTGAAACACAGCACCCCAGTCATAATATTTGGCGACTTCATCGCAGCCTACGGCGCTATCAGAGGCTTGAGCCGTTACGGCATCCCGATTCATGTCGTCTCGCCGACCGGTAGTGGTCTGGCGACAAAGTCCCGTTATGCGAGAAGAGTCCTGCAACTGGATCCTGGAGACGCGGACTTCGTTGGCAAGTTGAGGGACTGGTTTTCCCGAGACATTGGTGGGGAGGCTGTCGCGATGGTGGCCGGTGACGACGATTACCTTGATGTTCTGGCGAAGAGACACAGCGAGCTTCCGTGTGAGATGAAGACAACATTCCCTGATTGGGAGACTGTCAGACTGGTCAGGGAAAAGAGACAGACGTACACGCTCGCTCAGGAGCTAGGCATTCCCATACCTGCAACCTGTTACATCACCTGTCAGGCTGATCTGGCGAGCGCACTGGGCAGACCGGCACAGTTCAGCTATCCCCTCCTGATGAAGTCGGAGGATTCAGCGGCCTTCTTGAAGCGCTGGGGCACCAAGGGAGTGATCTGTGATAATGAGGACGAGTTGTTGCAGAACTACCTGCAATATGATGGCTTCTATGGGAAGCTTCTTCTCCAGGAGATGATTCCAGGGGGGGAAGATGCACTCTATTGCCTGAAGACAGTGCTTAACAGGCGTTCTGAACCGTTGGCGGTCTTTGTTGACAGAAAGGTCCGCTCGTCACGGCAGTTCTCCTCATGTACCCTGACCAGGACCGCATGGTCGGACGAGGTAGTTGGCTATGGTCTCGCATTGCTGAGGCGAATTGGTTATAGTGGTTACGCCTCTGTAGAGTTCAAATTTGATCATCGCGACGGGCAGTTCAAGATGATGGAGATCAATGGGCGCATCTCTATGAACAATAGCCATGCGCTCAGGTGCGGCGTCAACTTGCCTTATCTGATGTACGCAGAAGCACTAGATAAGCCTCTGCCTGCGCTGCAGACGATCAGACAGGAGTACCCTAATAACACCCTATGGTGGTACTTCACTGGTGATATTGTGTCGGTCATATACAATAGGGCGTTTCTTAGACCGGTTGACTGCATAAGAAGCTTGATCGGAAGGGGCTACATAATCGAGCCAATGAACTGGCGCGATCCCTATCCCGGCATCTTGTCACTGATTCGTCTGTGTGGTATGGTGTATCGAGGATTGAGAAAACTGGTAACGACCGGCAGGTCCAGGAAGAAGAGATGAGGGAGAGGTTATCCGTACTGTCCTCAACGGGCAATCTTGGCGATACGCCGATAGAGGAAGCTTCATTCTACGAAGGTATCAAACGAGACCTCGACTATCTAGCTGCAGATGCCGGGAGTTCGGATCTCGGGCCTACCTTCCTTGGCTCAGACTCGCCTCACAACCCCGTTGAGTGGGAGAAGCATGATCTGGAGTTGCTCCTTCTAGCATCACGTGCCCGCGGTATTCCGATGGTCATCGGGTCGTGCCGGAGTACCGGTACGGATAGCGGAGTTGATTTCTTCGTTGAGTTGATCAGGGAGATTGCGGTTGAGCATAGTCTGGGGAGGTTCAGAATCGCGGCGATATACTCGGAGTTGGACCTAGACATTCTTAAGGAAAGAATGGAGCGGGAACAGACACTGCCACTGGAGGCAGACGAACCGCTGACAGCATCGGATGTGGAGGCAACCGACCATGCTACCGCAATGATGGGCGTTGAGCAGTTGATGGTTGCTCTTTCGAGGGGAGCGGACGTAGTCCTTGCCGGGAGGTGTTGCGATGATGCCGTCTATGCGGCTTATCCGATTCTGCATGGTTTTGATAGGGGTTTGGCTCTGCATCTCGGCAAAGCGATAGAGTGTGCCTCGCTTGTGGCTACACCTCAGAGAGTGAAGGAGTCGGTACTGGGTACAATCACACGCGATGCATTCTACCTGGAGCCGATGCATCCTGAGCAACGTGTGACTCCACATTCGGTTGCGGCGCATTCAATGTACGAACGGATGGATCCCTACACCCAGGCTGTTCCCGGCGGGATACTCGACATGCACAGAACGCGATATGAGGCGCATACTGACCGCATTGCTAGGGTTTCGGGCAGTCAGTTCATCCCTTCGGCCGACGGCACCTATAGCGTCAAGTTGGAGGGAGCCGGCTGTGTTGGATTCCGTGTATTTCACATAGTGGGAATCAGGGATACAATCGCGGTCAGGCACATAGAGAAGATCCTCGCTGATACTCGTAACAAGGTGCGGGACGTGTTTGGCGATAAGGCTGAGGGCAAGGACTATCAACTGTTCTTCCATACCTATGGGGTAGACGGAGTGATGGGCCACCTGGAGCCCGTAAAGGAGACCGGTTCGCACGAGGTGGGAATTGTAATCGAGGTCGTGTCTCCTGACCAGGAGTTGGCTATCTCGATAGCAAAGCTGGCAAAGTTCCGTTTCTTCTACGCCCAGTATCCAGGACAGAGGAACTCCTCAGGCGGTGGTGCGGCCATTCTTACAGATGAGCCGCTGCTGCCGAAGAGCAAAGCCTATCGCTGGACAATCGACCATCTTCTCCGGCTTGATGACCCACTGGATCCGGAGGTTTTCAGATTTCGGTATCTGGAGGCCGGCAGGTAAGCAGAATATCTGAGATGAGACTGTGTGAGGTACTAGCTGGTTTTGTCCACGACCTGGAGTTCTCTCATCTGCCGGCCAGGGTGATCTCCCGAGGCAAATGGGCGATTCTCGATTACCTGGCAGCATGCTTTGCAGGAGCAAGATATGGCGAGATGTCGCCGATTATCCAGAACTACGTGGCAGGTTTCAGTGGGCGTCAGCAGTGTAGCGTGATTGGGCTACCGCGGAAGATGCCCGCCGCGCTTGCCGCACTGGCAAATGGGGTCATCAGTCACACCGTGGAATTGGACGACGGTCACCGCTTCGGGACGAGTCATCCAGCAGCGGCTGTTATCCCTGCTGCAATAGTTATGGCTGAAAGGTTGGGAAGGTCTGGAGCGGATTTGCTCCTTTCAACCATCGCTGGGTACGAGGTCATGCTCAGAATAGCAACAGCCATCAACCCTAGCCACTTGCACAGAGGATTCCATACTACGGGGACTTGCGGCGCACTGGGTGCCGCTGCCGCGGCAGCGAAGCTTGCCAGACTCACGCGGCAGCAGACGATTTACGCCATTTCTATGGCAGCATTGCAGGGAGCCGGACTGCAAGAGATGCTCTATTCTAACCCCATGATCAAGCCCCTCCAATCGGGCAAAGCAGCTATGGCGGGAGTGTTCTCAGCGGAGTTGGCGGGCAGTGGAGCGCGGGCTCCAGCCAGCGTCTTTGAGGGTGATCTGGGCTTCTTCCGGGCCATGGCCGATAGTGTGCATGAGCAGGATGTGACTGAAGGTCTGGGCACGTCATTTGAGATTGAGCGAACGTACTTCAAGTTCTACCCCTTGTGTCGCCATGCTCACTGCGCTATGGACTTGCTTCGACAGATGCTGGATTGTCACCGGCCGCTGCCGGATGAAGTTGATTACGTGAGAGTCAGAACCTATTCAGTTGCCGCAAGAGAGGTTGGGAAGATCGTCATGCCGCGGTGTCGGGACGAGGCTATGTTCAGTGTGCCCTACGCTGTAGCCGTTTGGTTGCATGAAGGGAGATTGACCCCAGCTGAATTGGGCGAGCCATACCTGAGCAGGTCGGACATCCGGGGGACCGCAGAGCGTGTAAGTGTGGAGAGGGATGAGCGATTGGACGCAGAATACCCCGCGAAGAGGGGGGCGACCGTTATGGTCAGACTGAAGGATGGCCGTTGCCTTGAAGAATCGTGCGACCTTCCCTATGGAGAGCCTGAAACCATGGACGACGACAATATGCTGCTGAAGAAATTTCACACATATGCAGATGGGGGACTCTCAGACGAAGACACGAGCCGGCTTGTGGAGTATGTCAGGTCGATTGAACAACAGAAGGATACGCGGTTCCTGGCAAGGTGCATCCGCAATATCCCGATCAAAGCCGGCGGTTGCCGAAAGGAGCAGGTGTTATGGTAGCGGTGCCGAGTGTTCCTATCACGTCCCTGGCCAGAACGGTCCGCAGTAAGAACGCTAAGACCAGGCACATAACTCTTGAGATTATTTTCGACGATCGAACTACGTATGAGCGGGTCAAGGCGACAGGGATCATAACGGCGGAGTCCATCGCCGGCTTGTACAGAATTCCACGGGAGAATATCACCCACTTCATCCTCTTCGATCCGGGGATGGCCATCAAGATCACGATGAGGAGACCGCGTGTGAGCGGAGACCCGGGTGAATCCGATGTCTATGGGTGCCAGCAATATGCGCCTCTGTTTCAGATAGAGATCCCGTGGCAGTGGCCCGACGGGATCATCCAGGAGGGCCAATAGTGTCGGTCTATGCTGTTTTGGGGGCAGGAGCCGGCGGGCAGGCACTGGCAGCAACCTTGACGCATGCCGGGCACGAGGTACGGCTGTGGAATCGCTCGGAAGCAACGCTTGATGCTATAAGGGCACGGCGAAGAATCGCAGTTGAGGGAGCAGTTGCGGTGGAGGCGTGCCCGGCTGTTCTCTCCAGTGATATTGCAGATGTGGTTCGAGGGGCAGACGTCGTCTTCGTCGTTGTTCCGGCACACGCTCATCTTGCCCTTGCGGAGGCTCTGGCGGCGCTCGTCACACCGTCACAGGCTGTTGTTCTGAACCCCGGCAGGACGGGCGGGGCTCTCGGGTTCGCGGTGACACTGGAGAGAAACGGCTGCGGGGCGCTGCCCGCGATTGCCGAGACTCAGTCCCTCCTGTACACCTGCAGGCTGAGGGAACCCGGGTCGGTTGACCTTCTTGCTGTGAAGAAGGTCAATGTCATGGCCTGCCTCCCTGCCCATATGGGTGCTACGGTAGTGGGCCAGCTTTCCCCCATCTATGCCGGGGTCACGTTAAGAGATTCCACACTTGATACCGGGCTTGAGAATATGGGAGCTATTCTGCACCCTGCCCCCGTTCTGCTCAACACGGGCTGGATAGAGAGCCGCGACAAGTTCTTCTCTCACTACTATCACGGAATCAGCAAGAGCATCGCCTGCCTTCTGGAGAGAATGGATGAGGAACGGCTGGCGATCGCAGATGCCTTTGATATCAGCGTGAGAAGTCTGAAACAGTGGCACGAGGATGTATATGGGTGCATCGGCGACACCCTCTTCGAAACGCTGCGACTCAATAGCAGTTATGCCTCGATTGATGCCCCTTATGGTCTCAACCACCGATACATATTTGAGGATGTTCCGACGGGCCTGGTGCCTCTCAGTGAACTGGCGAAGGTGGTCAAGGTTTCAACGCCCCTGATAGACTTGATCATAAGCCTGGCCAACCAGATGACGAACACGGATTTCAGGAGGGACGGGCGTAATCTTCACGTGTTGGGTCTTGAAGGAAAGGCGGTTGCTGAGACCAAGAGGAGCTTTAGAGGTCAGATCTGATATCGCCGTAGTGCGCGGCACGTAGTCGCCGGCTGGTTCGCGCCACCACAAATACTGAGAATGGGCTGCGCAATGCACAGCCCACCAAATGGACGTTGACTGTTGCGTGTGATAGTGCGGCCGTGTGCGGTAGTGTAGGGATGAGTACGTTCTGAACCGGGAGAGGCAATGACCAGCGAAAACAAGGCGCGCCTTGACCCTATCGATCGGATCAGACTGCCGTTGAGAAGGTCGGCGCGGCTGGCAAGGATGCTGTTCTCACTTCCTCGTATACTGAACAA
>PUON01000102.1 GCA_003552125.1 Dehalococcoidia bacterium
GCCAAGTATCAGTTCATCAGTTCCAGCGTGATCAAAGAGGTCGCGAAGCTGGGCGGTTGCCTCGATGGCATGGTCCCTGAAGACGTCGCCCAAGCGTTGACACAGAAATATGAGGACTGCATTCGCGAGGTTGAAAAACGATCAGGTGGCCAGTACAATAATCGCAATACGCGTACCTGAGGAGGTAATGCATCACCATGGCTTACAAGATTACCGAAGACTGCATTAGCTGCGGCGCATGCGAATCTGAATGCAAAAACGACGCAATCAGTGAGGGAGATGCCGCATACGTAATCGACCCCGAGAAATGCACGGAGTGCGTGGGTTGGTTCGAGGAGGCACGCTGCGCAGAGGTGTGCCCGGTTGGCGCGGCGGTCCCTGATTCCGACAACTCCGAAACCAAGGAACAGTTGCTTGAGAAGTTCAAGAAGCTGAATCCGGGCCAGGAGCCTGTAGACGGTACCTACTAGACGGCTAGAGTTCTTTTGATCTGGCGTACGCGGCTTCAATCGCGTCCATCACAATCGACTTAAGGCTGCCCTTCTCCAGGGAACGAAGGGCAGCCGATGTTGTTCCCCCGGGAGAGGTCACCATATCCCTCAACACAGCCGGATGTCTGCCCGACTGCGCAACATACTCCGTCGAACCGCGAAGCGTCTGAACCGCCAAACGCTCGGCCATCGGCCGCGGCATGCCGATGGCAACAGCACCATCAATCAATGCTTCCAGGAACAGGAATACGTACGCGGGGCCGCTCCCGCTGAGCGCAGTGGCCATATCCACGTACTTTTCGTCCGGCACGTAGAGCTCCTCGCCCAGAGAGGCGAGGAGCAAGCGGGCGTGAGCCACATGCGCTTCTGTCACCTCCGGCGTGGCCGTCCAAACGGTCATTCCCGCACCAATCTGTGCGGGCGTATTGGGCATCGCACGTATGACAAGCGAGTGTGAGAGGCGGGACGTCAATCGATCCAGTTTGACACCGGCCATGATGGACAGAAGTAACTGCCGTCCGCCCAATCCATGCATCTGCACAGCCGCAGTCTCGAAATCCTGTGGCTTGGTCGCCAGCACGATCACGTCCGCTCCGATAAGGCAAGTTGACGTGTCCGCCTCAACCTCCACGCGATACTGATCACGAAGCAATTCGCGCCTCGCCGGCGACGGATCCACTACGCGGATCTGCTCACACGGAACCACGTTTTCGGACACAAGTCGCCTCACCATCGCCTCCGCCATCGCACCACCACCCACAAACGTTATCCACATTTTCGTCTTCCTCACGATACGACAATACTGACGATTCTACCCGGCACGTAGATGAACTTGTTGACGTCGCGACCATCTATATAGGACTTGACCTTCTGGCTTCCGAACGCGAGGGCCCTGATCTCCTCTTCGGAGATGGATGCAGGGACGACCAGCTTGTCGCGCAACTTCCCATTGATCTGTATCGCAACCGTCACTTCCTCTTCTCTGGCCAGAGCCTCATCAAACGACGGCCATTCCTGATTGTGGATGCTGTACGGGTGCCCGTTTCGCGTCCACAATTCCTCGGCGATGTGGGGCACGCTGGGCGCCGCCAGTAGAAGCAGGATCCTCATCGCCTCACGCCACGTTTCGGCCGAGACGCTCCCTGCCTCTTGGATCGGACCCAACACGTTGGTGAACTCCATCAGGCGCGCAAGCATCGTATTGAATCGGAATTCTTCAAGGTCCGCGGTCACGGCCTTGATGGTCTTGTGCATCATGTGCCTGACGTGATCGTCGGTCGACTGGTCCATCGTGCCCGCCGCGTAGTCGTGGTCGCACAAAGCCCACACCCGATTCAGCCAGCGACTGAGCCCTACGATTCCGCTGTCGCTCCACTCACCTCCAAGGTTCCACGGTCCCACGAACATCAGGTACGCCCGAACTGTATCGGCACCTAGCTTGGAGACGTAGAGATCAGGGGCGACGATGTTTCCCTTCGACTTGCTCATTTTGCCGCCGCCGTAGATGATGGTGCCCTGGTTATAGAGCCGGGTGAACGGCTCGTCGAATTCGAGCAATCCAATATCACGCAACGCTTTCACAAAGAAGCGCGAATAGAGCAAGTGAAGCACCGCGTGTTCGGCCCCACCCGTATACAGATCCACCGGCATCCAGTAGTTCAGCTTATCCTTGTCATACGGCCCGTAGTCCACTCCAGGGCTGGTGTAACGCAGGAAGTACCAATTGGAGCACATGAACGTGTCCATGGTATCCGTCTCACGCTTTCCAGGCTCACCGCACAACGGGCACGCGGCATTGACGAACGCATCACAGTACTTGAGCGGTGATTCGCCCGTTGGCTTGAACTCCGCATCCGGCGGCAACAGAACCGGCAGGTCCTCCTCAGGAACGGGCACAGTGCCACATCGGTCACAATACACAATAGGTATGGGCGCCCCCCAGTAGCGCTGTCTGGAGATGAGCCAGTCACGAAGGCGATACGCGACGGTTGCTTTGCCCCAGCCCTCCTGTTCCAGCTTCCCGCAGATTGCCTTGAAGCCTTCATCCACAGAGAGCCCATCGAACTCGCCGGAATTCACGAGCCTGCCATCACCAACGTACGCCTGCTGGAGCGGATTTCCATCCCAGTCCGGCGGAGCGATGACCGGCCGTATTGGCAGATCGAACTTGGTGGCGAACTCGAAGTCCCGCTCATCATGAGCTGGCACGCCCATAACCGCACCCGTTCCGTACGAGAGCAACACGTAGTCGGTTATCCAGATCGGTATTCGTTCATTTGTGAAGCGGTTGGTCACGTAGCTGCCAAGGAACACGCCCGTCTTCTCCCGCCCCAGAGCTGTCCGCTCGTAGTCCTCCTGCCGTCGGCACCATTCCACATACTCCTCAACCTCTGCCATTCGGTCAGGAATCGTAAGCTTCTTGACCAGGGGATGCTCGGGAGATAACAGGAAGTAGGTTACGCCGTACACGGTGTCAGGGCGAGTGGTGAAAACGCGAATCTCGTCCTCGTCGATACCTGCGTTTTCGAGCCCGAACGAGAGCTCGGCGCCCTCACTCCTTCCTATCCAGTTCGACTGTATGGTCTTGATCCGTTCCGGCCACTCGACCTTACTGAAGTCAAGCAGTTCATCCGCATAGTTCGTTATGCGAAAGAACCACTGCTCCATATCGCGCCTGGTGACCGCTGCGCCACATCGCTCGCATTCACCTTCACCGATCACCTGTTCATTGGCCAGTACCGTCTGACACTGCGGACACCAGTTCACCGGAGCGGTACCGCGATAGGCAAGACCGGATTGATACAGCTTCAGAAAGAACCACTGCGTCCATCGGTAGTAGTCCGGTTGGCAGCTGACCACTTCACGAGTCCAATCGTATATGCAGCCCATAGTGCGGAGCTGGCTTCGCATCCTCTCGATATTGCCCATCGTCCACGTATACGGATGGATGCCATGCTTGATCGCAGCGTTCTCTGCGGGCAAGCCGAACGCGTCGAAACCCATGGGATGGAGCACGTTGTAGCCCTGCATGCGTTTGAAGCGCGCACGGACATCGGATGGAGCCATCGCGTACCAGTGACCTATATGCAAATCTCCCGATGGATAGGGAAACATCGTGAGCGCGTAGTACTTGGTCCGGTCGGGATCTTCAGTGACTTCGTACAGGTGATCCTGCGCCCACTTATCCTGCCACTTGATCTCAATTTGTTGAGGTTCGTACTTGCTGGTCATGAGTCCCGATTGTAGCCGAACACAGGCCAAATGGGAAGCCTGCACGTGCGGGCATACTTCCAGTTCCCCATCGAGAGCCGCGGCAGATGAAGAAACGTGATGCTGCGCGCAGTCTCAGCAGAGTGCTAGAATGAGTCCGCATCCGCGCCATTCAGTAGTACTCCAGTGGAGGCTGGCCATGAACATCAACCGTCTCACAGAGAAAGCTCGCGAAGCGCTCGTTGAGGCACAGAGCTACGCAGAACGGAGAAACCACACGCAGATAGAGACTGAGCACCTCCTGCTGGCACTTATCCAGCAGGAGGCTGGGGTCGTCCCTCAGATACTCCAGAAGCTAGGCGTGACGCCACGAGAATTGGCTCTGGAAATCGAGAGCGTACTCGACAACATGCCCAGAGCACATGGCCCCTCACAAGCGTATCTGTCACAGACACTAGGCACTGTCCTCGATACGGCTGAAAAGGAAGCGGCGACATTCAAAGACGACTACACCAGCACTGAACATATGCTGCTCGGCATGACCGAGAACAGGGCAGTACCTGGGATATCGGCCTTGCTCAAACGCCACAGCATCACAAAGGACGGTATCTACCGAGTGCTGGCCACGATTCGAGGTGGGCAGCGAGTGGTCGACCAGACTCCTGAGGATAAGTACGAAGCCTTGGAGAAATACGGCCGGGACCTGACGGACGCTGCCAGGCGGGGCAAGCTCGACCCGGTAATCGGGCGTGACGAAGAGATTCGCCGCATCGTACAGGTACTGTCGCGACGGACGAAGAACAATCCCGTACTGATCGGTGATCCCGGCGTGGGCAAGACCGCTATCGTAGAGGGACTGGCCCAGCGCATAATTCGAGGCGACGTGCCGGAAGGGCTGCGCAACAGGCGGCTTGTGGCTCTGGACATGGGATCACTGGTGGCAGGCGCCAAGTATCGCGGGGAGTTCGAGGAACGCCTCAAGGCCGTGCTGAAGGAGATTCAGGAGTCTGAGGGCAACACCATACTGTTCATCGACGAACTACACACAGTCGTGGGCGCAGGCGCGGCCGAGGGCGCGATGGATGCCTCGAACATGCTGAAACCCATGCTTGCACGTGGAGAGCTTCACTGCATTGGCGCGACCACGGTGAACGAGTACCGGAAGCACATCGAGAAGGATGCCGCGCTTGAGCGCAGGTTCCAACCGGTGCTCGTGGGAGAACCAGCGGTTGAGGATACCATCTCGATACTGAGGGGACTTCGGGAGCGGTACGAGGTTCACCACGGCGTACGCATCAAGGATTCCGCAATGGTCGCGGCAGCAGTCCTGTCGAATCGGTACATCACCGACCGTTTCCTGCCGGATAAGGCGATCGATCTTGTCGACGAGGCAGCATCGAAGCTCCGAACTGAAATAGATAGCGTACCCGTCGAACTCGATGAGGCACAGCGGCGCCTGACACAACTGGAGGTGGAACGCGAGGCACTTAAGAAGGAGAAGGACGAAGCTTCCCGTGAGCGACTCGCCAACATGGAGAAGGAGTTGGCAGATATACGCGAACAGGCAATGGAATTGCGTGCACGGTGGCAGCGCGAGAAAGAGGAGATCCAATCGCTCCAGCAACTGAAAGAGCAACTCGAACAGACAAGAATCGAGATCGAACGAGCGGAGCGGATCGGCAATCTGGAACGGGCGGCACAACTCAAGTATGGCACTCTGGTTGAACTTGAGAGTCAACTCAAGCAGAAGGAAACGCAATTGGCTTCGGAGAAGGCGGACCAGTTGCTTAAGGAAGAAGTGGACGAGGAAGACATCGCGGAAGTGGTAGCACGCTGGACACGTATACCCGTCAGCCGGCTGCTTGAGGGGGAGGTCGAAAAGCTCCTAAGGATGGAGGACCGTCTCAGAAAGCGAGTGGTCGGTCAGGAAGAGGCAGTGCACGCCGTCTCGAACGCCGTGCGACGGGCACGTGCGGGTATTCAGGATCCGAACCGGCCACTCGGCAGTTTCATCTTCCTCGGTCCCACCGGTGTCGGAAAGACGGAGCTGGCAAGAGCTCTTGCCGAGTTCCTGTTCGACGACGAACGATCGATGATACGGCTCGACATGTCCGAGTATATGGAGAAACACACCGTGTCGCGACTCATCGGAGCCCCTCCCGGATACGTGGGGTTTGAGGAAGGAGGCCAACTCACTGAGGCGGTCCGCCGTCGCCCCTACGCGGTGGTATTGCTCGATGAAATCGAGAAGGCTCACATGGACGTCTTCAATGTCTTACTTCAGATACTCGATGACGGTCGACTGACCGACGGGCACGGACGTACCATAGACTTCAAGAACACCGTGCTGATAATGACAAGTAACCTCGGCAGCCAGTGGATGGTTGACGTCCAGCCAGGGAATGAGGATGACGCTCGTGAACGCGTGATGAACACACTGCGGACCAGCTTCCGCCCGGAGTTTCTGAATCGGGTAGACGAGATTATCGTGTTCAACAAGCTTGGCGAAACTGAGATACGCCAGATAGTCGACCTGCAATTCACCGCCCTCGCGAGTCGTCTTGGCGAGAGGCGCATAGAAGTTCACCTCAGCGATTCAGCCCGCGACCTGTTGGTGCGCGAGGGTTACGATCCTTCCTACGGCGCTCGCCCCCTGAAGAGAACTATCCAGCGGCTTGTGCTCGATCCCCTGGCCGTGAGCATCCTGGAGGGCGTATTCGTCGATGGCGCCACGATCCTTGTCAACGCCCGCGATGGACGGATTGCGTTTGAGATGACGGGTCAGGCCGATTCATCCGCGGCAATCGAATCTGACGGAGATACACTGAAAGCAGAATAGACATGCAGCCACATGCTGCGAAGGGAAGGATCATGACCGACCGCTCGCCCAACTTGGATGGCCTGTGCATCAATACGATCCGGACCCTCTCTATAGATGCAGTGCAGGCAGCACATTCCGGCCATCCAGGAGCGCCACTTGGCGCCGCAGCAATGGCCTATGTGCTCTGGGACCGGTTCCTGAAACACAATCCGCGCGACCCGAAGTGGCCCGATCGTGACCGTTTCGTGCTTTCGGCTGGTCACGCTTCCATGCTCCTGTACTCGTTGCTCTACCTGACGGGATACGATATTGAACTTGATGATATCCGCCGTTTCCGCCAATGGAAAAGCAAAGCAGCGGGGCATCCGGAATTCGGCCTGACTCCAGGGGTCGAGACCACCACGGGTCCTCTTGGACAGGGTTTTTCGAACGCGGTCGGTATGGCCATGGCAGAACGTTCGCTGGCAGCACGCTACAACCGTCCGAATCACACCATCGTCGACCACTACACCTACTGTATCGCTTCTGACGGCGACATGCAGGAAGGAGTTTCCAACGAAGCGGCATCACTGGCGGGCACACTCAAGCTTGGCCGCCTTATAGTCCTGTACGATTCGAATGCCATCACGATTGAGGGTAGCACTGAAATAATGTTCACCGAAGACGTGGCAGCACGTTTCACAGCCCTCGGGTGGCATGTGATTGGCCCGATAGATGGGATGTCTGTCTCGACAGTCGAAGACGCAATCGCAGTGGCCCGCGAAGAGATCGACCGCCCAAGTCTGATAATCTGCCGTACGGTCATCGGATATGGCAGCCCAAACAAGTCTGGCACCGCGGCATGCCATGGCGAGCCACTGGGAGAAGAGGAGGTGCGGCTCACCAAACAGCAACTCGGATGGCCCTACGAAGCACCGTTCACGGTTCCTGAGGAGGCACTGCAATCCCTGCGTGCCGCTGTGACGCGAGGTGCTGAACAACAGGCAGAATGGAATAGTCGCTTCTCAGCATATCGCGTCGCGTTCCCCACAGAAGCTGCGGCAATGGAACGTGATATCGCGGGGCTGCTCCCCGAGCAGTGGGATTCATTACTGGATGAAATGCCTCTCGATAATAAGCCGACAGCTACGCGGGTTCCGGCAGGCAAGGCGCTCAACGCGCTCGCTGCACGGATTCCAGCCATCACGGGTGGTAGCGCCGATCTGGCGCCTTCAACAAAGACGCTGATCACGAATTCGGAGAACTTTGGACCGCCTGACTACACCGGACGGAACATCCGATTTGGAGTGAGGGAACACGCGATGGCCGCCATCTCCAACGGTCTGGCGCTGCACGGAGGAATCATCCCCTACGCGTCGACTTTTCTCGTGTTCTACGACTATATGCGTCCGGCCGTGCGTCTGGCATCACTGATGCAACTGCACGTTGTATTTATCTTCACTCACGACTCCATAGGAGTCGGTGAGGACGGACCTACACATCAACCGCTTGAACAGCTCCTTGGCCTCAGATCAGTGCCGGGACTGACAGTAATTCGACCTGCCGACTCCGCAGAGGCCATCGAGGCCTGGCGCGTAGCAATGAGACACCACCAAGGACCAATAGCCCTGGTCCTCACCCGGCAGAACGTGCCCCAACTGGACAGAAGTCTTGGAGCAACTGCACGCGATCTGGCAAAGGGCGGGTACGTCCTGCGGGAGGCGGCAGGAAAGCCGGATGCCATCCTCATTGCAACGGGATCTGAGGTCAGCATCGCAGCAGATGCGGCACGTCTGCTGGCGGAGAAGAGTATTGATGTCAGGGTGGTATCACTCCCATCGTGGGAACTCTTTGACGCACAACCGCAGGATTATCGGGACTACGTGCTGCCACCTCACATTCCGCTGAAAGTGTCGATCGAGGCAGGCATCACCATCGGTTGGGAACGATACACAGGACCAAGCGGCAGATCGATAGGCATCGACCTGTTCGGACAATCGGCGCCCGGCGAGGAGCTATACGAAAGATACCGACTCACGGCGCAGAGAGTCGTCGAAGAGGTCTCGCATCTCATGAAGGGAGTGAACCAATGAGACTACACGTGGCGATCGGGGCAGATCACGGGGGCTTCGAACTGAAGCAGGAATTGGTAAGAAGGCTCTCCGGAAGCGTGGATATCGTTGACAAGGGGGCCCACGAGTTAGACCCGCAAGATGATTACCCCGACTACGTAATGGCAGTCGCATACGCAGTCACCCATGGCGAGGTCGACAGGGGGATCATCATATGCGGCAGCGGGGTTGGTGCCTGCGTTGCAGCCAACAAGATACCGGGGGTGCGCGCCTGTGTGTGCCATGACACCTACTCCGCACATCAGGGGGTAGAGCACGATGACCAGAACATACTGTGCCTCGGTGCGCGTGTTATCGGTGTAGAACTGGCGACTGAGCTGACCGTTGCGTTTCTCATGGCGAGGTTCACCGCCGAGGAGCGCCACGTGCGACGGTTGAAGAAGGTGGAGGTCCTCGAGAGGGAGTCTGACGCAAAGCAGGAGGAGATGCCGGAATCTCCCGAATTCGGACTGAAAGCGCAATCTGAGGAAGAAGAGTTTGTGGAAGAGCAGTTCGAAGAAGAGGAGTTCAATGATGAATAGTCCAGAGCAAGCGGCCATTCCAACCCACGTGAGACACGCGATTGACCAATGCCTGGATGAACTGGACTCGCAGGCGTTTTCCAGCCGAATCCTGGATCACGACCCCAGCCTCTGGCCGGGAGCGCAGCAGGAGATTCGTGATCGGCTTGGATGGCTGCACGTCCATGATTCTATGACTCCACACGTGGAGGCGCTATCGGCGTTTGCCACACAACTCAGGGCTGACGGATTTCGGTATGCCGTGCTGCTCGGAATGGGTGGCAGCAGTCTGGGGGCGGAGGTGCTCAACCAGGTCGTTGGCCCGGCACCCGGCTATCCGCAGCTCTACGTACTCGATTCAACCGTGCCCAGTTCAATTCTGTCCGTTTCCGAACGGATAGATCCTGCGCACACGTTGTTCATCGTCTCATCCAAGTCTGGAGGTACCCTCGAACCCAATGTACTGCTGGAGTATTTCTGGGAACAGACAGTCACTATCCGGAAGGATGATGCGGGCGCACAATTCATCGCCATCACGGATGCCGGCTCGTCTCTCGACGAGCTCGCACGCCAGCGGCGATTTCGACACGTGTTTCTGAATCCGAGCGACATCGGCGGTCGGTATTCAGTCCTGTCGCTGTTCGGACTCGTGCCTGGAGCCATCATGGGTCTCGACATTCAACTCCTCATCGACCGGGTACTCGATGCACGGAGTGAATGTTCTGCCGAGCGAACGGCCGGAGAGAACCCTGCAGCATGGCTTGGCGCATACCTCTCAGCCTGTACACGCCTGGGACACGACAAGCTGACTATAATCACCTCCCCGAAGCTACGCAGTTTCGGTCTCTGGGCCGAGCAGCTCATCGCGGAGAGCACTGGAAAAGGGGGGAACGGCATCATTCCCGTAGCGGAGGAGCCTCTCCTGAGGGCCGATACGTACTCGGCAGACCGGGCCTTCGTCTATATCCGCCTCGCCACAGATGAGTGTGGCGAGACTGACGCACACGCCGCTGCGCTGAAGCAGGCCAGCCAGCCGTGCGCGATAATTGATCTGGAAGATTCCTACGCCCTGAGCACAGAGTTCTTCCGTTGGGAGTACGCTACGGCTGCGGCGGGCGCACTGCTGGGCATCAACCCTTTCGACCAACCCGATGTGCAGAAGGCGAAGGATGCCAGCTCAGCAATGCTGCAGCATTATCAGTCCAAAGGGACGTTTCCCGAGATTCGCAACCTTCCCACACCTCACCAGTTGCTCAGTGCCGCCAATGCTCCCGATTACGTAGCAATAATGGCTTACCTGAACCAGCGTCTGGAACTGGATGCCGTTTTTCAGCAGTTCCGTCGCACAATCAGTGACCGCCGCGGCGGCATCGCAACGACGCTCGGCTACGGTCCAAGGTACCTTCACTCCACCGGGCAGCTGCACAAGGGCGGACCGAACGAATGCATCCTGATTCAGATCGTGAACTCGCATGAGCGCGATCTTCCTGTCCCGGGGACGGATTACTCATTCGGAGTCGTTGCTGACGCTCAGGCGCTCGGAGATCTGCAGGCACTGGATAGTCTCGGTCGACGGGTCACACGAATTGTTTTGAGAAGCGACAGTGCGGAGGAACTGTCAGCGGCGTTGGAGAACTGTCTATCCGGATAACGTTTCGCTGCAATCGAGGAATCCGGGTCGCAACGGCCGGGCTGACGTTCTGCTAGATCTGGCATGCCAGTCCAACGAGACGTTGATAGCTCGCACCAGGATCAGGCTGGCCAAATATGGCGCTTCCCACACACACCACGTCGAGGCCTTGCCCGGCTACTTCCAGGAAATTCGCTTCCTTTATCCCGCCATCCATACCTATCTCGACATCAGCACGTGCAGATCTGACTTCCGCTATCTTGGACATTACCTCGGGAATGAAGGCAGCACCGTAGTAGCCCGGGTAGACCGCCATAAGAAGCACGCTATCAACATCGGGCAACAGCGGATCGATTTTTGAGATCGACGTCGGGGGGTTGACCGCCACACCGACACCAATTTCGACCTCTCGACACTGCGCGATGATGCTGGAAGGTTCATCATCGGATTCAATATGAAAGATGACACGTACTGCACCCGCGTCCCTGAGCGGCTTCACATACGAGAGCGGATTCGTCACCATGAGGTGGGCTTCCCAGCCGATATCGATTCGCTCTCGTGCGAGATCTTCGACACCGATACTACGAGTGGGTACGAATTGGCCATCCATCAGGTCGACCTGGATGAAAGGTGCGAACTCGCCGGCCAGGTTGATCATTCGCGAAAGCTCAGTGGCGCTGTCAGTAAGGATGGCCGGGACGACCTTCACATTGCGCTTCATCGATGGTCTGTCTACCCAAGAATACTGAGCCGCCGCACCAGTCTGAGCCGATTAGCGGGGAAACCATTTCAAGCGGAGAGTTGCTGGTGGAGCTGATGGGATTCGAACCCACTACCTTTTGACTGCCAGTCAAACGCTCTCCCGATTGAGCTACAGCCCCACGAACGGGAGAAATATACCGTATGCAGTCCCTCCAACACAAGTCAGATATCCATCCCGACCCACCGCAGCACAGTCCGCAATCCGTAATACCCGAAATAGGCAAGGATCAAGTTCTTGACCGTTCTGCCGAGCAGCGTATAGATGAAGAACTTGGTTACACGAATGCGCAGGACTCCCATCCACACGGCAAACGGATAGTAGATTGGATTGAAGATGGCTGCCATAAAGAACATAGTCTTGGAGCCATGGCGTTGCATGAACTCCGATAACCGTCCCCGCAGTGGGTCGCTGGCCAGAAAGCCGCGCCCCCCGTATCCAGTGAGATAGGCGCCCACAGCACCTGTAGTTTCACCGAAGCCGGAGACTAATCCCACAATCGCTGGATGGAGCACGCCGCCAAGGGTAAAAGTCAACACTGCGCCCATTCCAGGCAGCACCAGCGTGCCACTGGCGACTACGTTCACCAGGAACAGCCCGAAGTAACCCCAGTGACTCATCTGGTCAACGTACTCGCGATGATGGATGATGAGGACACTAAGTGCGATGGTGGCGCAGACAGAAAGAACCGCGAGCCAGTATTTGCGCCGAGAGATCAGGTTCTCCACAAGGCGGGATTATACCTTACAGTTGTGCAACAGGAACGACACGATCGACTGCGTATGGCCGGATCTATACTTGCGTGGGTGTGAGAGTCAGGGTGTCATTCTCAACATCGACTCGCACATGATCGCCATCCTTAATCTCGCCCGCAAGTATTCTGGAGGACAGCGGATTCTCCAGATATCTCTCTATGGCGCGTCGTAACGGCCGCGCGCCGAAAACGGGATCATAGCCCGTGCGTACAAGCCAGCCCCGTGCATCTTCACTTACCTCGAGGGTAACAGACCTCTCAGAAAGACGCTCCTCGGTCTCTCTTAGCATCAGCATGACGATCTGCTCCAGGTGTTGCTCGCTCAGCGGGCGGAAGATGATCACATCATCCATCCTGTTCAACAGCTCAGGACGGAACGTACGCTTCAACTCGTTCTCAATACTCCTGCGCATGTCGGACTCGCCCATCTCTTCACCACGGGCGAAGCCGATGGCCTGTTTCTGGAAGTCAGCCGTCCCCAGATTGCTCGTCATGATGATGATGACATTCCTGAAGTCCACCGTGCGTCCGTGACCATCGGTGAGTCTGCCGTCCTCCAGCAGTTGCAGTAGAATATTGAAAACATCCGGGTGGGCCTTCTCAATCTCGTCGAACAGAACCACCCGATATGGCCGCCGCCTTACCGCCTCCGTAAGCTGTCCACCTTCGTCGTAGCCGATGTATCCCGGTGGAGCTCCCACCAGGCGAGAAACCGTGTGTTTCTCCATGTACTCGGACATATCAAGGCGCACCATCGCGTCTTCATCGTCGAACATGAACCACGCCAACGCGCGAGCAAGTTCCGTCTTACCCACCCCCGTAGGACCCAAAAAGATGAAGCTTCCTATGGGACGCTTCGGATTCTTCAGTCCGGCACGGCTCCGCCTGATAGCCTCGCTGATGGCCTTGACAGCCTCTTCCTGGTTGATAACGCGTTCGTGAATCCTGTCTTCCATATGAACGAGTCTATCCGCTTCGGATTCAAGCATCCGGAACACGGGGATGCCGGTCCACTGGGAGATAAGCGCGGCAATTTCCTCTCCACGAACGACACCGTCCAGTTGCCGCTCCGTGTGCCAGCGGTGTCTTGCCTCGTTGTACTCAGCCTCGAGTCGTGCGAGCTCTCCTTTGGCTGCCGCCGCCTGCTCGTAGTCCTGCCTTTGAGCGGCCGCCTCCTGCTCGTCACGGAGCTTGCGGATCTGTCCCTCCAGTTCCTGTACATATTCTGGAGCACTCTCCATGTCCAGACGCATCTTGCTGGCGGCCTCATCAATGAGGTCGATGGCCTTGTCCGGGAGAAAACGATCAGATATGTAGCGATGCGAGAGGCGGGCTGCGGCGTCAAGCGCCGAGTCATCAAGCTTCACCGTCTTATGATGCGATTCGTAGCGAGGCCTCAACGCCTTCAGTATTTCGAGCGCAATATCCTCGTCCGGTTCCCCGATGAAGACGGGCTGAAATCGTCGCTCCAATGCCCTGTCCTTCTCGATAATGCGACGGTACTCGTCAAGCGTCGTGGCTCCCACACACTGAAGTTCACCACGAGAGAGAGCCGGCTTCAGCATGTTACCCGCATCGATGGCACCCTCGGCTCCACCGGCCCCTACGACAGTGTGGAGCTCATCGATGAAAAGAATCACCTCGCCGCTGGACTGGCGCACCTCGTCGAGAACAGCCTTCAGCCTCTCCTCGAACTCTCCACGGAATTTGCTGCCGGCCACAAGTGCCGCCATATCAAGTGCGACAACTCGCTTACCGCGAAGAGATCCGGGGACATCTTCGTTCACCACGCGCTGCGCGAGACCCTCCGCAATGGCCGTCTTTCCAACTCCCGCATCCCCGATCAACACGGGGTTATTCTTAGTGCGGCGTCCCAGTATCTGGATGGTTCGTCGGATTTCCTGGTCTCGTCCGATAACCGGGTCCAGACGACCGTGCAAAGCCATCTCCGTCAGATCATGACCGTACTTCTCCAGAGAACGGTACTTGCTCTCCGCATGTTGATCGGTAACCCGGTGACCTCCCCGGATGCCCTGAAGCGCTCGGTATACACTCTCGGCACTTATGCCGAAACCGCCGAATATGCGCGCCGATTCTCCGGTTGTTTCACCTGCTACCGCAATGAGGAGGTGCTCCGTGCTTATGAACTCATCACGAAACCGCTCGGCTTCCTGCCGTGCTCCCTCCAGAACACGCTGCACACGTGGCGTCGCGAATACCTGCGCTCCCTGGTACGCAACCTTGGGATATGTCTCGAGGGCTGACCGCAATGCACCACGAACCGCACTGCTGTCAACACCGAGTTCCAGGAGAATTCTCTCCGTCAGACCCGCCTGCTGCTCGACAAGTGCGAGTGCCAGGTGCTCAACGTCCCACTGGTTATGCTTGAATTCCCGCAGGTAGTGCTGGGAAGCCGCAAGCACCTGCTGGGCCTGTTCGGTGAACTTGTCGGGTGTAATAGGACCAATACTGCCATCTGCTGCCATGTGCTATAACTCTTCTTCCGATCCGTTCGGACTCCCGGACTGGCATGGCCTGCCTTCCAACCGTCCGATTCGGCGGGACATCGATTCCATCTCCTGATGCAATCCCTCCATGCGTTGCATCAGGGCCAGCGCAAACTGCACACCGGCCGAGTTCAGTCCGAAATCGTTCATGAGCGTCTTGACACAGGACAGATGATCGATATCTTGCTGCGAATAGAGCCGCGTATTACCATCCGACCGGCCTGGTCGAACGAATCCAAGTCGCTCGTAATGCCTCAGCCTGTGCGCTTCGATTCCAACCATTCGAGACGCCACGCTTATCACATACCGCGGCTCCGAATGCCCGGAACCGCGCATACTCGAACTCAGTAGTCTGCACAGCGCTTCACACGCCTCGCGCATCTCCGCCGAAGCTTCCAATGCGGACTGAACCGTCTCCTCGACCTGTCTCTCTGTCTGCGTCACGTAAGGCCTCCAACTGCATTCCGGATAGATTTTAGCGCACAGTCATATTTTCGCCAAATAGCGGGAAGAAAATCTGACACGAACTCGCAGTTCCGCATGCTGCTGAGGGTCCCGTTCCCGGGCGAGGCGGGATCGGGCAGATCGACACAAGACCTACGAGGTGACGCTGTCCTGGCTACTCAATAGAGCCACAAGCTGCTTCAGGATGCGTCCTGTGGCTCCCCATATCACGTGGCCGTTGTAATCACATACAGGTCCTGAGTAGTAATACTGCCCGATCACCCGCTCCTGGTGGCGGAACTCGCGAGGATCCATGAGCACTCGTAACGGGACAAAGAAGATATCGTTTATCTCCGACGCACTGGCAACGAAGGGATACGGATAGGGAACGAATCCCACAAAAGGGGTTATGACATACCCAGTACTCTGTACGACGTTGTCGTCTATCTCGCCGATGATCTCCACATCTTCAGGCCGTATTCCTGTCTCTTCCCAGACCTCGCGCAATGCCGTTACGAGCAGCGACTCATCATCGTCGTGCATGGCGCCACCCGGAAGGCACACCTCTCCCTTGTGTAAGCCCACTCCCATGGTCCGTTCAGTAAGCAGCACCTGCAACTCATCATTCTTGCATACAAGAGGAATCAGCACAGCCGACAGTATCAGATACCGACCCCTTATTCGCTGTTTCTCATGGCTGCCAATCACGGCACGCACCGCATCCCTGGTCACGCCACGATTATAGCATCACCCCCACGAACGCAATGAATCGGAGACCGACACGCATCATGATCCGCTCGTGGGGTTTGTCATATGACCCGTCGCGCAGCTACAATGACAGGTTAGGAGCAGTCTGCATGCAGGTTCGGCGTGATTACTACGAGGTTCTGGGGCTTGCGCGCAATGCAAGTCCTGAAGAGGTACGCAAGGCGTTCAGAAGACTTGCGTTCCAGTACCATCCCGATCGCAATCGCAATCCGGACGCGTCTGAGCGCTTCAAGGAGATCAATGAGGCCTATCAGTGCCTCTGTGATCCTGACAGCAGGCGGTCCTACGACACGTACGGCCGGAACGGCGCACCTGCAAGCGGTTTTGAAGATTTTTCGTTCGGTGGTCTCGGAGAGATATTTGAGACGTTCTTCGGTGGGGGGTTCGGCGACTCGGCCAGGTATGCTCCGGAGAAGGGCGACTCAATTCACCTCAAGACAACCCTGTCGTTTGAGGATGCTGCTACCGGATGTACCCGTGAGTTCACCGTCCGCCGTACTGAGATCTGCTCTGACTGTCGCGGAACCGGATGCGCACCCGGCACGAAACCGGACAAGTGTCCGGACTGCCGAGGGTCGGGGCGAGTGCGACGGATCCAACAGAGCATCTTCGGCCGGTTCAGCCACGTCGTGCGCTGCCCTCGATGCAGCGGCTTGGGTACAGTGATCGCCACAGTATGTGCCGCGTGTAAAGGCGTTGGAAATGTCACGGCGAATCGCACGCTCAAGGTCGATCTGCCGGCAGGCATCGATGACGGCAACAGGATCACCCTGCGCGGACAGGGCAGCATCGGTTCGAACGGTGGCCCGAACGGCGACGTGATCATTGCCACCGAGGTTCAATCACACCGTCTGTTCACAAGAGATGGACTCGATATCCACTACGAGATGCCTGTCAATTTCGCACAGGCAGCTTTGGGCACAAAGTGTGAGGTGCCCGTACTGGGAGGGACTGCCAGTGTACGACTGCCTGCGAACACTCAGACGGGCGATGTAATCAAGCTGAAGGGCAAGGGCATTCACGAGTCCGGCAGCAGAAAGCGCGGGGACCAACTCGTGCATGTCAAGGTAGTGACCCCCAGAAAGCTGAACCGCGAACAGCGAAAGCTGTTCGAAGAGCTCGCGAAGACGCTGCCTGCGGAATAGCCGCCATGCTGCCGATGAGAGCCGGCCTCACCTTGCGCGCTGAACCTCGCCCGTAAACCTGGCGACTGCCTTTCCCACCGGAAAACCCTCGAACAAGGCGCGGTAGATCGACATCATTATCGGCGCCTGAATGCGCAGGTCATCGGCCAGTCGATGAACCGCCTGCGCGGCATGCACTCCTTCCGCGACCTGGTGCATGGACTCAAGGACATGCATGAGCTTGCGTCCCCGGGCAATCTCACAGCCAACGAAATGGTTCCGGCTGAGATCGCTGACACATGTAGCGACGACATCGCCGATCCCAGCGAGACCATAGAATGTTGACTCTCTCGCTCCCATCGCCGCACCAAACGCGATGGCTTCGCTCCACGCGAACGCAATGAATGCCGCCTTCGCATTGTCGCCCAACCCAAGCCCGTCCATCATCCCGGCCCCAATTGCAACCACATTCTTCAGTGCGCCGGCAAGCTCGACGCCGATCACATCATCACTTGTGATGGCAACGAAACGATGCGAGGCGAAGAGCGATTGAATCTCCTGAGCAACGCGCAGATCAGCGCTGGCGACTACCGCTGCCGCAGGCAACCCACGAGAGATCTCGGTGGCAAGATTTGGACCGGACAGCGCGCACACTCCCCGCACCCGGGCCGGACCCACCACGTCGATGATAACCTCCGTCATTCGCATACCGGTTTCGACCTCGAGTCCCTTGGAGACACTCACGTGGCACAGGTCAGGATGCAGTGATTCCTTTACGGCAACGAGATTGTCGCGCATTGTCTGCGACGGTACTGCCCACACAACGCAGGTTGCCGCCTCGAACGCCTCTTCAGCTACATAGGTGCGCGTGTACTGGATGCCAGCAGCCCGCGAAGCCAGTTCTTCCCCGGCCGTTCGGGTCAGGAGACACACCTGCAGCCGGTTCCGGGCGAGTAGCGACGCGATGGTATTGCCCCAGCCAGTATTGCCAACAACAACGACTTCGCTCATGATCCGCAGTTCGCCGTTACAGTAGTTGTGAAGCGTCCGTCTAGAACAGCTTGCGCTCGGTTCCCTTCATGAGGCGGCCGATATTATCCCGGTGCTCGAACACAATGAACCCTACCACTCCCACCGCATACGCCACGTGCGCCAGTGGGACGTTTCCCCAGTAATAGAGCGCGATTAGAATGCCACAGGTCACCAGTCCGCCGACTATTGAGCCGAGAGACATGAACCTGCTCAAGAGCGCAACAATAGCCAGGGTAGCAATGCCGATTAACGCCACCGGGGTATTGAGATAACACATGGTTCCGAAGAACGATGATACTCCTCGCCCTCCTCGAAAACCGGCGAACACAGGACGGACATGACCAATAATCGCCGCCACTCCCGCGAGGCTCTGCACTATAGGGACATCGACAGCCAGCGGTCCGACAGTCATTGACGACAACGGCCACAGGAGCGTTGCGACAATTACCGCGACAAGAGCCTTGACGCCGTCAAGGAACAGCACCAGGAAGCCCCACTTGCGGCCAGCTGACCTCATCACGTTGGTAGCACCTGTCTTTCCGCTTCCGGTCTTGCGCAGGTCTCCACCGGTCTTCAACCATGCAACCACGAGCCCAACAGGAATTGAACCCAAGACGTAGGCCAGTATCAGAATCCCCACGAGAAAGAACACGCTCATCTTGCCTCCGACTCCTGCCGGCGCCTCGGCCGGCGCCCAGCAGGCACGAACTCGAACAGGAGTGGAACTCCGTGGTACTTGAACTGACGTCTCATCTCACGCTCCAGGTAGCGAGTATACGTGGGGGGCACCAGCTTGGGGTCGTTCACATGAAGAACGAGCTTCCATGGCTCGCTCTCATCCTGATGGGCCCAGACCACGTCCAGCCTCCTCGTGCCGACCATGGGCGGTGCGTGACGCCCGATAGCTTCCCGGATAGCGGTGTCTACCGTGGAACGTGAGAGCCGCTGGCCCCTTGCTTTCCACACCTCATATGCCTTCTGCAGTATCGTCTTCACATTCCTGCGCTCCTTGGCAGACACGTGAAGTACAGGCACAAACGAGAGAAAGTCCAGACGGCGCCTCATCCAGTCCTTATGCGCATCTCGATACTCGGGCGGCACCAGATCCCACTTGTTGACCACCAGTATGAGCCCGCGGCCGGATTCACGTACATACCTGGCGATGGTAACATCCTGTACCGTGGCGGGCTCGGTTGCGTCAAGAACAAGCAGCGCCACATCACAGCGCTCGATAGCCTGGATCGCACGAATGACGGAGAAATAGTCAACTCCATAGTCGACCCGCGAACGTTTGCGGATGCCGGCGGTATCCACGAGCACAAGCCTCCTGCCCTGCCACAAGAGTTCCGCGTCGAGAGGATCCCTGGTAGTTCCCGGAGTCGAATCAACGATGGCGCGCTCATCTCCGACGATGGCGTTGAGAAGGGTGGACTTTCCCGCGTTCGGTCTGCCCACGATGGCAAGTCGTATTCTGTCGCCCTGCAACGGTGCCTCCGTTTCAGCCGGCGGCAGCTTCTCGACCACCGTATCCATGAACTCCCGGATGCCACGATTGTGCAACGCGCTGACCGGTATCACCGCATCAATGCCGAGGCGATAGAACTCACTCACCAGCGCGTGATGCTGATCATGGTCAACCTTATTGACCACGAGTATACACGGCTTCCCCGCCTCTCGCACGAGCTTGGCAGCCTCAATATCGCTGGCAATGACGCCATCGTTTGCCGCTGCAACCAGGACAAGGACGTCTGCCTGAGACATGGCAATCTCCGCCTGGCGTTTCACCTGGGCATCCAGTTCCGTGGCGGTATCCATGCCCCAGCCACCGGTATCCACCATGGCGATATCGCGACCACTCCACGAGGTCGGTACGATCAAGCGGTCCCGGGTCACATTAGGCCGGTCATCAACGACAGCAAGTCGCTGGCCGAGCACACGATTGAGAAGGGTGGACTTGCCAACGTTGGTCCTACCAACGAGGGCAATCACAGGCCTGGACATCGCTACACTCCTCTAGTCGGCGGGAATCAGGATCTTCGCCAGAATCGCTTTCTGAATGTGAAGACGGTTCTCGGCCTGATCGAACACTGCCGATGTCGGGCCGTTAAGCAATTCGGTCGTCACTTCCTCACCGTGATGGGCAGGCATGCAGTGCATGAAGAACACATCAGCGCCTGCATGAGCCATTAATGCATCATTGACCTGAAACGTCGCGAACACCTCACGTCGCGCTGCAGCCTCGCTCTCCTGGCCCATACTGGTCCATGTATCCGTGTAGACTACATCTGCGCCGGCGACCGCAGAAACGGGATCCTCGGTCACCATGACTGTGGAACCAGCGGTGGCAGCGAGCCTTTGCGCCTTCGCAACGGACGCTTCATCAAGCTGGTATCCCCGAGGAGACGCGATGGCGAAATCCACACCCAGCATACCCGCAAGGAGGGATAGACTCCGTGCGACGTTGTTTCCATCGCCGACATACGCCATCCTTACGCCCTTCAGCGTTCCTTTCCGCTCGCGAATGGTCAGAAAATCCGCCAGAGCCTGACACGGATGTTCAAGGTCTGAGAGCGCATTGATTACGGCAACCGACGCAGATTCGGCCAGGACGGCCAGAGTCTCGTGACTGTAGACCCTCGCGACGATGCAATCCACATAGCGACTCAACACTCGAGCGACATCCGGCACCGGCTCTCTCTGCCCCAGTCCCACTTCCTGAGGGGACAGGTAGAGACAGTATCCACCGAGCTGCGTGACCGCGATCTCGAAGCTGACACGGGTCCTGAGCGAGGGTTTCTCGAACAAAAGGGCGACAGATCTCCGCGGCAGCAGGCAACGCATCCCACCCTGTTTCATAACCAGGGCCTGTTCGATGAGTTGCCCGGCGTCATCCGGACTGAGGTCAATAATGGAGAGAATATCCCGTTTCACGAAGGCTTAGTATAACATGACGTCCGAAGCGTATAATGGGACGGATGCCTTCAGAGAAACGGCAATCGCTTCTGCTTATTGATGGCAATGCCCTGGTCCACCGGGCCTTTCACGCCCTGCCGCCGCTTACAACTGCAAAGACCGGCGAGATGATCAACGCCGTGTACGGATTTGCCAACACGCTCTTGAAGGTGGTCAACACACAGAAACCCAGCCATTGGGCGATCGCTTTCGATTACCCGGCCCCAACGTTCAGACATGCTGCTTACGAGCAGTACAAGGCTCAACGTCCACCAACACCAGAAGAACTCAAGAGCCAGATAGCGCGCGTACACCAACTGGCTCAGGCCCTTGGTATGCCCGCGTTTGAGGTTGAGGGTTACGAAGCCGATGACATCCTCGGAACGCTCGCACTGCAATCGCGTGAGCTTGGCATGCAGGCGATCATACTCACCGGCGACCGCGATCTGTTGCAGTTGGTACGCCCGGGAATCACTGTGCTGCTACCGGGGCGGAACTTCAGCGAGGCAGTAACCTACGACGAGGCAGCCGTCCATGAACGCTTCGGCGTCCATCCGCACCAGTTCACCGCGTACAAGGCGCTTGTGGGCGACTCCTCGGACAACATTCCAGGTGTGCAGGGTGTGGGCGACAAGACAGCAGCGAAGCTCCTGACTCAGTTCAACACGCTCGAGGAGCTGTATGAGCGAATCGAAGAGGTCACCCCCCCCAGGATACAGGCCTCTCTCAGAGACTCGGCAGACCAGGTGATCACAAGCGAGAAGCTTTCGCTCATCGTGACCAGCGTACCCGTGGAACTCACACTGGATGACTGCACCATAGGTGATTATGATCGCGACCAGGCACTCGCACTGCTGCAGGAACTGGAGTTCAACAGCCTCGTCAGCCGATTGCCGACGGATTCGGCGCGCAAGGAGGAAACTCCCACTCAAGGACATCCACCTGTCGCGCAGCATTCAGTAACACTGCTGACCGCGGAGCGTATCCCAGAGTTGCAGCGGGAACTGGAACACGCACGAGAGGTGGTGCTCTGTGCAGCCATGTCCGCAGGGAATCGAAGCCAGATGAGGAACGAGAAGCGTTTCGACCGGGCAGGCTCCGTTCTCCTCGGTGTGGGCGTGTCGACTTCCCCGGATCACCTTACCTACTTACCACTGAATGGCTCCCCGGGCGAGATCACGGATACATTGGAACAAGAGCAGCTTCCCCGTGTTCTTGGCCTGACGTTGGAGCGCCAGGACTGCGTGACGATTTGCGACGACGCCAAGCCGCTCCTTCGCCAGCTGCTGGATCTTGGGGTCTCTCCCAACAGCCAATGGTTCGACATCGGCGTTGCGGCGCACCTCGCCGGAGAAAAGGCCATCACACTGGACGCTCTTGCCTCGAACCGCATCGGCACGAGTCTGGCCACCATGAGCCCTTCTATGGGCGGACTGGCTGCCGCGCCGCATGAAGATATCGCGAAATGGCTGGCGGCACGGGCTGGCGCATGCTGGACGCTGAGCCGGCAACTCCAGCAGGACTTGGAACAACGCCAGGTAGCGCGGCTCTTCACGGAGGTGGAGATGCCACTCATCCCGGTGCTGGCAGGCATGGAACATACAGGAATACTCGTCGACACGCAGCGGCTGCGCACCATGTCGCGAACCCTTGGAGAACAACTTTCCGCGCTGGAGATCGACATCTATAACGCGGTGGGACATCGCTTCAACATCAACTCACCCCGACAGCTCGGCGATGTGTTGTTTAAGGAATTGGGGTTGCAGGGTGGCCGCAGGACGAGCAGCGGATACTCAACCGAGGCCTCTCTGCTCGAGACACTGAGGGGCGCCCACCCCGTGATCGACCTCGTGCTGCAATACCGTCAATTGGCGAAGCTGAAGTCGACCTACGTAGATACGCTGCCCGGACTCGTGAATCCTCGGACAGACAGGCTGCACACTATCTTCAGCCAGACCGGGACTACCACCGGGCGCCTCTCATCAAGCGAGCCAAATCTGCAGAACCTCCCCATTCGAACAGAACTGGGTAGAACGATACGCGCTGCAGTCGTGGCCCAAAAGGGATGGCTCCTGCTCAGTGCTGACTACTCACAGATCGACCTGCGGGCACTCGCCCACCTGTCGGGCGACGACGCACTGGTGAGCTCATTCATGAACGACGAGGACATCCACACGGCTACCGCCAGCAGGGTGTTTTCGGTTGAACCCGGCGACGTAACCCCGGAGATGCGTCGGGCCGCAAAGGTGGTCAACTTCGGCGTGATCTACGGGATGAGCGATTACGGACTGGAGCAGGCGACCGAGTTCTCCCGGGCCGAAGCAGGCAGGTTCATCAAGGCATACTTCGAGCGTCACCCACGGGTACACGAGTGGCTTGAACAGACCAA
>PUON01000054.1 GCA_003552125.1 Dehalococcoidia bacterium
CTGTCACGGATTCATCTGCGTGAAGGCCTCAGTGTCACCGTTACGCTTCTCGTCGCGGAGAGAACTGACGTACTGCTGGTTCCCAACGCGGCAATCAGAATGGTGGGTGATCAGCCAACTGTCACTGTCGTCCTGTCAGACGGCCGTGAGAATGACAGAGCCGTCTCTGTTGGACTTAGCGACTGGCAATACACTGAAGTGCTTGACGGGCTTAGCGAGGGTGAGGTAGTCAGAACGACCGGAGTCGCTCGACCCGACCAGTCAGTCCACGAGTCAGGCAACTCTCTCTTCCCACACGGGTCGGGAGGTCCACCACGCTAGATGATCCAGCTGGAAGTGATCACCAAGACATATCCGATGGGCAAACGGGAACTTACCGTGCTGCATGGGGTAACGTTTCACATAGCACCGGGAGAGATGGTAGCCATAATGGGTCCTTCGGGATCGGGCAAGTCCACAACGCTCAACGTGCTCGGTTGCCTCGATCAGCCGACAAGTGGCCGCTACTACCTTGATGGCCGGGATGTAAGCCGATTGAATCGCCGCGAACTCGCCCGTGTTCGAGCGCACAAGATCGGGTTTATCTTTCAGTCCTACAACCTCCTGCCCCGAATGAGCGCACTGGACAATGTAACACTGGGGCTCAAGTACGCCGGAATACGCGACAGATCGCTTGCTCGAGAGGCACTGGCGAGAGTCGGCCTGGCCGACCGTGAGTCGCACAGGCCGGCTGAGATGTCCGGTGGCGAGCAGCAACGCGTGGCGATCGCTCGCGCGCTGGCCAAAAAGCCGCCAGTCATCCTCGCCGATGAACCAACCGGGAATCTTGACAGCCGTTCAAGCGAAGAGATCATGGGCATACTTACTACTCTGCACAAAGAACAGGGCAACACGCTGGTGATGATCACCCATGAGCAGGAGATGGCCAGCTACTGCCAGAGAGTCATCCATCTGAAGGATGGCAAGGTGCTGCGAGAGGAACGTCCGTAATGCGTTTTCTGGATCCCTTGCTGTCCGCATGGAGGAGTGTGCTTGCGCACAAGTTGCGCAGCTTCCTCACCACGCTGGGTATCGTAATCGGCGTCGCAGCCGTCATCGGGTTGCTCGCAATCGGGCGGGGCGCTCAGAATGAGATCATCGCTAGCATCGAGTCTCTCGGTGCTAACCTCGTCCAGATCACGCCACGAACCGGGGCAGGAGGCGCACCCACACTGTCGGTCGAGGATGCCCGAGCCATCGAAGGACAGATTGCCAACGTCAAGACTGTGGCACCCGTAGTTCGCGCGACACACCAGGTGGTTGCAAACGGGCAGGACATCATCGCCGTCTCCATCGGCACTACACCTGGCTATCTTCTCGCGTACAACCTCGAGGTGGCATCCGGTTCCTTCTTCTCCGATTACGATGTGGCCCGATCGGCGCGAGTCGCTGTGCTGGGAGCCAACACGGCCAACGACCTGTTCGGAGACGCCAACCCTGTGGGACAGGAGATCAAGATGGGCGGGGCAGTGGTTCGGGTTATCGGTGTACTGAAACCTAAGGGCGCAGCGATAATGAGCCCCGATGACAACATCATCCTGCCTCTAGCCTTCATGCGCCAATTCACTACACAGCAACGAACTCCTCAGGGAGAGCATGTCGTCCATTCCATCGCGCTCAGCGTCGCAGATGCACAGTATTCGCCGCAGGTTGTCGCGGAAATCACTGACCTGCTGAGAGAGCGCCACAGGCTGCTACCCGATGCCGATGACGACTTTCGGATCCTGTCGACCGATGACATAGCCGCGCAGGCATCGGAGGCGATGAGCATCATGACGGTATTCCTGGGTGCAATCGCGGCAATCTCCTTGCTCGTTGGCGGGATCGGAGTAATGAACATCATGCTTGTGTCCGTGCTCGAAAGAACCCGCGAGATCGGCATCCGTAAGGCCCTCGGCGCTCGTGAGCGCGATATCTGGTCGCAATTCCTTCTTGAGGCAGCGCTCCTCTCATTGAATGGAGGTGCCATCGGCATCGCACTAGGCTACGGCATTGCCGCCACTGTCGGATACTTCGTCCAGGAAATCACGCCCATCGTGACCCCTGAAGTCGTCGTATTGGCCGCGACCGTGTCGATCGGCATCGGCCTGTTTTTCGGGTTCTACCCTGCGTGGCAGGCCTCGCGACTCAACCCGATTGACGCACTCAGAGCGGATTAGTCCTCGGTACGGCTGCGCCGATGAGGCCGAACAGGTCATCTCCCGTCAATACATATTGACGCCGGGTCGCAACGCCTCTACAATTAGGCCTCGACTTCGAGGACAGAACATGGCAATCAGGATGATCACTACGCTGGCTACCGGAGCCATGATGATGCGCCCCATGCTGACGCACGGGAGGACGTTGCCGTACTCGAAGTGATCTAGACGAATAGAAAGAGTAGAAACAAGAAGAAGCCTCCCGGAAGGGAGGCTTCTTCTTGTTTCTGGACCAACCGGCACATGACGCGAAGACGCACTGACAAGAGAAGCGAAAGAGGAGGAACATACAATGCCAGAGCCCTGCGCCTATTTCCGCGGTGAATACATGAACCCGAAGGATGCCAGAATCGGCATCATGACACACGCGTTCCACTATGGCACCGCAACCTTTGGCGGCATCAACGCGACCTGGGATGAGGAGAGCCAGCGGTTCTGCCTCTTCCGCCTCAGGGATCACTACTGCCGACAGCTCTCCGCCTGCAAGATGCTCCACATCCAGCTCCCGTATACAGCCGACGATATGGCGGACATAACCATCGAGGCCGTGAGGCGCACCGGGTTTCGACAGAACGTCTACTGCCGGCCCGTTGCCTACAAGTCTACCGAGTTCATCGGGGTGAAGCTCCACGACCTGGACGCCGACTGGTTCGTCGTCGCTACCGTCCTTCCTCCGTTCTCCACCAGCGGCGGCCTGCGGTGCTGTACATCGTCCTGGACCAGAATCAGCGATAATCAGATCCCCACCCACGGAAAGATATGCGGAGGATATGTGAACGGCGCGCTCGCGAAGACCGAGGCACAGCTGGCTGGATTCGACGACGGCATCATGCTCACGTCCGAGGGACACGTCTCCGAGGGTGCCGTCACCAATACGTTCGTAGTGATCAAGGGACGGCTGATCACCCCACCGCCAAGCGACAGCATACTTCTCGGTATGACGCGCGACAGCGTCATTCAGCTTGCCCGCAAAGAACTCGGCATGGAGACGATCGAGCGTTCCATCGTGCGCAGCGAATTGTACGAGGCGGAGGAAGTGTTCTTCACCGGAACGTATGCCGGGGTGGTTCCCATAGTTGAGATCGATCGGCGATCCGTGGGAGATGGAACACCAGGTAAGCTGACCACACAATTGCAGCAGATGTACCGCGAGCTCGCCATGGGAAGGAACCCCAAGTATGACCATTGGTACACCTTCACCATCCCCCAGTAGTGCGCCATGGTGGTGACAACTCAAGCCTCAGATATGCGAGGAGGATCACGTGGCCTTCTCCTGGATGCACGAATGCTGAGACCGCATTTGCGCGATAGCACAACCGCCAATAGACTTAGTGGGGAATGCAGTAGGGGATGACGATGTCAATGGAAAGACGGAAGATCGGCATATTGACGGGCGGCGGTGATTGCGCCGGCCTCAATCCCGCGATCAAGTGGGCAGTGAAGACAGCGCTTGATGCACGCCTCGCCGCAGAGAGAGGGACGCAATTTGAAGTACTGGGCATTTACAATGGGTGGGAAGGACTCATGTACCTCGATCCGGCCATGCCCGAAGATCCACAGTTCGTAGTTCCACTGACAGAAGAGCTTGTCCGCACCTGGGACAGGTACGGAGGGACAAACCTCGGCAGTTCGCGCGCAAATCCGTACAACCCGAAGCACGACCTTTCGGGGGTGGTGCTCGAGAACATCAAGAACCTGGGCCTTGACTCGTTAATCGTTATCGGCGGAGAGGACACCCTCGGTGTCGCGTCCAAGCTCTCGAGTGCTGGAGTGGGCATAGTCGGCATACCCAAGACAATCGACAAGGATCTGCCGGGAACCGACTACACGCTGGGTTTCGAGACTGCGCTGAACGTTATCGTCGAATGCGTAGACAGGCTGAGAACCACTGCGGGATCCCATCGACGCGTGTTCGTAGTTGAGACCATGGGCCGCCACGCGGGCTGGCTTGCGCTCGAGGGCGGAGAGTCGAGCGGTGCCTATATCATTCTGATACCCGAGTGCGATTTCTCCATCGAACGCGTCAACGATCTGATACTCGAGGGAAATCGCTCTGGAGCCCGCTACGAGATAGTAATAGTGGCGGAAGGGGCCAAGCCTGAAGGTTGCACCGAGTTCGTACGAAGTAATCGCGTGGATAGTTTCGGCCACCATACTCTGGGCGGAGTGGCCGATTTCGTTGCCAAGGCAATTGAGGATGGAACAGGGCTCGAGACTCGCAGCATGGTACTGAGCCATCTGCAACGTGGCGGCGTGCCATGTGCCTTCGATCGGAGGATGGGCCGCTACTTCGGGATAGCCGCTGCGGACCTCGTGGTGGACAAGGATTTCGGCAAGATGGTCGCTGTGACACACGGCGAGATCTGCGCAATCCCTCTGCACCAGGCGCTGGGCCCTCCACACCTGGTGAATATCAACACCCAGTACGATACGGTGAGGTACAACGGACGGCGCACGATCCTGGGCCACAGGGCATAGCAATGCAGGAGAAGAACACGGTGCCCACCATCTCAGCACAAGAGGGGCTGTGAAGCCGCCTCCCTCCACTGGATGCCATTCTGCACTTCATGCCAACAGCACCAACTCACTTCTGCTGCTCCTCGACGTAGCGTCGCAAGTCGCGAGCATTGGCCACCGCGTAGGCGCTCGCATCATTATTGAAGTAGGCATATACGTCCACACCAGTACGAAGCTGTGTGTGAATCCATTCGGCCGCCTCCGTCAGCTGTTCATGCGTGTACTCCCTCGAGTAGTCGACTCCGTGGAAGCGCATATAGACCCAATCCGCCGTAACCTCTCTGGGATGCCCGGGGAGCATGTCGTGTATTACGAGAGCCACATTGTTATCGCGCAGGATGTCAAAGACCTGCTCGCTAAACCACTCAGCATTTCGAAATTCCACCGCCCACCTTACGTCGCGAGGCGCAGCACGAAGGAAGGTTCGCAAACGACCATAGTCCGGTTTCCATCCCGGTGGCAGTTGGACCAGTATCGGACCGAGAAATGATTGGAGTCGCCGCGCACGTTCCATGAAACTCCCGATTGTGGCGTCGGGATCCTTGAGCTTCTTCATCTGTGTCCCGTAGCGACTGAACTTCAATGAGTAGCAGAATCCCCGGGGAGTCCGGTTGTGCCATGAATCAAACATGGCTTCGGAAGGAAGATGATAGAACGTGTTGTTGATTTCTACGGTGTCGAAATGCTCGGCGTAGTATGAGAACCACCGGTTCTTCGGCAGATCATCCGGATAGAAGACGCCGCGCCAGTGGTCATATTGCCATCCCGAAGTGCCAACCCGCAGCTTCGGACTGTCCGTCATATGTGACCTTCTATTCCGGATTCCGTACAGCAATCCCTGACATCCGGCATTGTCGCCGCCTCGCCGCAAGTCATACGCGGCATCTCCGGTTATTGCCTGACCTCATTCGTGAGGAAGGTCCGGCGCATGCAGTTCGATCTGCCCCTTGATAATCATGAACGGCACCTTACGATCATTGAGCCAGGAATACTCATCACGGTAATTCTTGAATGAATCATTCGACACAACGAGTGCTTCCTGCCGTTCGGCTGTCTGCAGGATGAAGTAGTCGGCATCGGTACCTGCTGGAGCCTGTCGGATAGTGCCGCTGTCGATAAGGCTCTCCAATTGTTCCGGGTCATCGATCTCATGGCGCAGAGTAGCATCGACGATTATCACGGGACTGTACCCACGATCCATGAGTGCCTGCCGCATACTTATGATGTTGCTGACCCTGGGATCGCCGCCTGCCGAAACCTCCTCATAAGCTACATTGGCGCCATCCACGATCACGTACTTCTTGTCCACCGACTGGCTCCTTACCGCACGGCAACAGCCTCACTTCCTGCCGCGATTTTCGAGCGCATCCGGATTCACGACATTCTTCGGCTCGCCACCGGCGAAGCCGAGGATACTGTCTACCGTCGATTCAAGGATGCGTTCCACTGCCTCACGGGTGTTGAAACCGATATGCGGCGTGTAGACCACGTTGTTCCGTTGAAGAATCAGACTGTTCTCACCAACGGCGTTGAGCGCTTTCGTCCGTTCGGTATCGGTGAGTACCGACTTCTCCTCCTTGATGTATTCCTCTCCCTCGAGTACATCAAGGCCTGCACCCGCCAGCGTCCCGTCATCCAGTGCTTCCAGAAGCGCCTTCTGATCTACGATGCCGCCCCTTGCCGTATTGATGAGGTATGCCCCCTTCCGCATCATGGAGAATTTCTGATGATCGATCAGATGATGTGTTGCATCATTGTATGGCACATGAAGGGAGATTATGTCCGACTCCTGAAGCAATCGATCCAGGGAAGCATATTGAAAGCCAAGTGCCTCAGCCAGCGACTCTTTGGGTTTTACATCGTATACCAGTACTGTCATCCCGAATCCCTTGGCTATACGGACAACGTTCGTGCCAATGTTGCCTGCCCCTACAACACCAATTGTCTTGCCCTTCAAATCGAACCCGGTCAGATCACGGGCAGAGAAGTCTCCCTCAATACGGTTCAGGCATCCCTCGTACAGACGTCGCGCCAGCGTGAGTATGAGTGCAAATGTGTGCTCGGCCACTGTGTTGTCGCCGTACGACGGCACATTGGATACGACAATCCCGCGGGACGTGCATTCGTCAACTGCCACATGATCGAAGCCAGTGGAACGCGTCGCAATCAGCTTCAGATCCGGAAGTGCGTCTAGAACCTCCTTGTCCACCTCTGAGTACATGAAGGTTGAAAGCACGTCGACCTTGCCAATCTCATCCAAAGATGACGCAGTCAGGCTATCGGAGAAGAACTGGAGATCGTAGTCGGCAAGATGCTTCTCGAAATACCCTTCCTCCAGCGCATCGGTCTCAAAAAAGACGATTCGCATTCACCACCCCCTATTTATCGTGCCCGAAAATGGAAAACCGGACTTTAACAGCGACCTGCCGGCATGTCAAAACTGATTTCAACCACTGGCCGGGTTTGGAGTATATAGTACGCGTGGATTAGACTTCATTTGACGGTCATTCCACGGCCGAACAGGCCTGGCGGGGAGGAGCAGGGTGGAGACGAAAGATCCGCTGGCGGAGTATCGCAGCAAACGGAACTTCAGCCGAACTCGGGAGCCAAGAGGAACAGCAAGCTCCCAGCGTTCACCCCAGGGCACTCAGCCTCGATTCGTAATTCAGAAGCACAAGGCCAGCACCCTGCACTACGATTTTCGGCTGGAGGTTGATGGAGTGCTCAAATCCTGGGCCGTGCCCAAGGGACCGTCGACGAATCCCCGGGAGAAACGGCTCGCCATGCCCACAGAGGATCACCCGATCGACTACATCGATTTTGAGGGCACCATTCCCGAGAACGAGTACGGCGCAGGGACCGTTCTCGTCTGGGATATCGGCCCGTACCACAATCTGAAGCAGAAGCCCATAGGTCAGGCGATTGAGGAAGGTCAGGCAGAGATCTGGCTTGAGGGGAAGAAACTGCAGGGTGGCTATGCACTCTTGAGAACCGGCAAAGGCAACGAGGTTCGCTGGCTTCTTATCAAGATGAAGGACGAGAAGGCGGATGCGCGTCGCAATCCAGTCAGCACGGAGCCGAGGTCGGTGATCAGTGGTCATACCATCGAACAGGTAAAGGCGAAGGCAGAGGATGGGTGATAGCACACTGGATATGCTGCCGCCAGAGGACCGCGGGAAGGCGGTTCGAGCCGAATTCCCTGAATGGCTCGACCCAATGCTGGCGACTCTCGTACACGACCCATTCTCCCACGAGAAATGGCTCTTCGAACGCAAGTTCGACGGAGAACGGTGTCTTGCATTCCGTAATGGCGATCATGCACGACTTATGTCACGCAACCGCAAAGAGTTGAACCACACGTATCCGGAAGTAACGGACATTATCGCCGCACAGTCCTGTCCTGATTTCGTAGTGGACGGAGAGATCGTTGCCTTCGAGGGAGAGCTTACAAGTTTCCGTAAGCTGCAGAACAGGATGAAGCTGACCGATCCCGAGTCAGCGCGTAACAGTGGTACTGCTGTCTATTACTATGTGTTCGACATCCTTCATCTTGATGGATACAACGTCATTGGCGTCCCCCTCAGGCACCGTAAAACTCTGCTGCGCAAGATGCTCGATTTTCGCGATCCTCTCCGGTATACCGATCACCGCGATCGCGAAGGCGAATCGTTCTTCCAGGAGGTATGTCCCAAAGGATGGGAAGGTATCATCGCCAAAGAGGCTGAAGCACCCTACATACACGGGAGATCCAGGAAATGGCTCAAATTCAAGTGTGTGAAGAAGCAGGAAGTGGTTATCGGTGGTTTCACCGAGCCCGAGGGTACCAGAATCGGTCTTGGGTCTCTTCTGGCCGGCTACTACAAGGATGGTACCCTCAGGTATGCTGGCAAGATCGGCACGGGGTACGACGACTACACACTCCGGAATCTTAGAGACAGACTCGACCGACTGGAGACGGGGGATCCTCCCTTCTCCAGCGACGACGCACTGCCGCGCCGGAACGTCCACTGGGTCAAGCCTGAACTGGTGGCTGAGGTCAAGTTCACTGAATGGACCGGGGATGGAAAGCTGCGTCACCCGGTCTACCTCGGACTGCGACGAGACCGGGAAGCAGGACGGGTGAAACGCGAGGAGGCGACTTGAACGAGACGCTGCATATTGAAGGCCGCGACATTGAACTGACGCACCTCGACAAAGTGTACTTCCCCAAGTCCGGTATCACGAAGCGAGACGTCCTGACTTACTATCAGCGAATCGCTCCTTACATACTGCCGCATATCACGAACAGGGCCCTGACAATGCACCGCTATCCAGAAGGCATTGAAGGTGATGACTTCTATCAACAGAATATCCCCGACCACTTTCCGGAATGGATAACAACGGTCGAGACACAAAAAGAGGGAGGAACGGTAACCCACGTCGTGTGTAATAACGCCGCTACGCTCGTGTACATCGCCAACCAGGGCTTCGTCATTCCGCACGTATGGTTGAGCCGCACCGACCGGTTGGAGTATCCCGACAGGATGGTAATTGATCTCGATCCGCCTGACACACCCGAGAACACGAAAGCATTGAGATCGACGGCCCTGCTGCTGCAACACGTGTTCCAGGAGCTCGGACTCACGACCTGGGTGGCCACCACAGGTTCGTCCGGCTACCATATCTATGTACCGATCAAACGCGAGTTGAAGTTCGACGATGTAAGGGACTTCGCAAAACGTGTCGTTACTCGAGTGGCAGAAGATCACCCCGACGAAATCACAGTCGAGCAGCGTAAGAACAAGCGAGGCCACCGCATCTTTCTTGACACGCTTCGCAACTCGTACGCACACACCGTGGTCGCGCCCTATTCAGTGAGGGCCAGGCAGAGAGCCCCGATTGCCACACCATTGTCGTGGGACGAAATAGAGTCAGGTACCGCAACACCCCAAGGCTACAACATAGACAACCTGTTCCGCCGCCTCGGTCAGCGGAACGACCCATGGGCCTCCATGGACCACAGTGCAGGCTCAGTAATGAAGGCCAGAAGGCAACTCGCGAACCAGACCCGCTGAATCCCAGGACACAGTGCGACGCAATGAAACTCAACGCCCACCGTACGTTGACTGTGATTCTCACAGCCGACGTTCTTAACCATCTGTCCATCCGCTCTTCCCGTCCCGCCGCATGCAGCGCCTGACTCGGACCGGACAGGCGTAACGTCTCCGGCCCTGTGCAAGCGACGGCGGGCGATCATCGCTTTTCTCACCCCGTGGAATTGTGGTACAACTCGTCACAATCGAACTGAGGACACCACGCTAAGGGGAGGTGGCCGTGGCTGATATGAAGCGCGTAGTGTTCAAACTGTTGCTCGCGGTCTCAGTGCTGGCACTGTCGGGTTCCTGTATTCCTGTCACTGATACCACCACCGATTTCCCATGGTTCACCTACGAAGCAGGTGACGCAGTAGTAATAGACGTCGAAGCTGCGACGAACAACCACGGATCTTGGGATTCGTCCGACCCGCACTCCTTCGAATACACGCATGAAGATTGCAATCTGGTCTTCAACATTCAGATGGTGGGACACAACTCCGCCGCGCCGCCACTGGAAATGCTGCCGGATCCGCCGGTGACCATTACCAACGAACTGCGATCATCGACCGGAACCGCAGAGTTCTTCTTCGTGCCGGTTATCGATGAGGAGTCTGAGTGGCTGCATGTCCACCTGTTTCTGAACGAAGAATGGCCGGAGTTGGTGCACGGCAACACAAAGGTCTTCACGCTTCCTCCGCTTGAAGAACGCGAGATGGGAATCGATGCGACTGAGCAGATTGAGTTCCAGATGCATGACGGCCAGCACTCCCATCTCCCTGTCGTCTTCCACAGTCCCAAGAGTCTCGAGCGGTGTCTCAGCGACTTCTCCATGCTGATCACAAACATCGATGCACCGTACGATGAAGCAACGCGGCTTGCGCAGCGAGTGAACCTGGAACCAGGAGAGGTCGCCATCCTCATCACCGTTCGACATCAATAAGGACTCGGAAAGACATACATGTATGCCCATACCACAGGCCGACAGGCGACGCCACGCATCTGTGGCAACTACGTAGCACAAGACAGCCCGAGTGGAAGTCTGATGCCTTCACCGTGTAGCATTTGCTGAGGAGGCACCTATATGCGTTTCTGGGTACTTGAAAATCCGGCCGGCAACTACGTCCAGGTACACAGGGCTGAATGCGAGCGCTGCCTTGACGGCACGAAAGAGCAATCCGGGAACTGGACCGGTTTCGACGACTACAGAGGGGCAATGGAGTGCACGGCTCAACTTAACCGCCCTGTGCTGCAGTGTAACCTCTGTCACCCGGAACGATTCGCCTGACACCCGGCACTTCACGCGTCCAGGGTTCTATCACTCATCACACAGCGGAAACCCATTATGCTGAAGCAGACACCACTGTTTGCGATGGTGCTCATAGTTGCGGCTCTGCTATCCGGATGCAGCAGCTCGCCAATTGACTCTACCCACTGGACTCTTGTGGAGATGGGCGAGCATGATCAGACGAGCCCCTTGATCGACGGAACAGAGATCAGGCTTGAGTTCGCCACAATCGATGGCATACTGCGAGGCGTCGCAGGCTGCAATACCTATTCTGCGCCATACCGGGCTGACTCCGCATCGCTCAACATAGGCGAGATCACCGCGACCAGAATGCATTGCGAACCTCCGGAGATCATGGCGCAGGAAGCCCGCTACCTGTCCGCACTCTCCCGGGTCACACGATTCGCGATCGATGACGATACTTTGACGCTGACGGACGGCATGATAGTCTTGATACTTGAACGTGACTGGTGGTGAGACGGGTGTCAGATGAGCCGCGTTGCCGACCGTAGTTCGGTGGAGGTGAGGGGATGAGGATCGCGTCTATCCGAATCGGATTACTGGCAGTCACGGCTGCACTGGTGACAACGGCCGGTTGTGCACCGTGTGCGCTGGGAATACCGCAACCGCCTCCTGCACACCCACTTCTCGCAGACACCTCCTGGGTACTCCAGTCATACGGCGAACCTGCAAGACCCTCCACCATCCTGCCTGATACCGAAATAACACTCCTATTCGAAGGTAATACCGAGCTAACGGCGTTCGCAGGCTACAACTCGTATCCGGGAAGCTACGCTTCATTGCTGGATGGCTCCCTCGAAATCCCTGACATCGTTCAGACTCTCATAGTCTGCCCTGAACTCGGTATCGTGACCTGGAGGTCCTCTACCTGGACCTCCTGCGAGAAGCCCAACAGCATGAATACGCGAACGACCGGTTGCACGTTACCAGCGTCGACGAGATACTCATCTTTGTGCGCGGCCAGTACCCCCAGGGGAGCAGCATTCCTGCCGGGATATCCTTCGGCAATCGATTGCTCAGCGAGAAGTATGCGTATCACCGATGTGACACTCCTGAGGACCGTGCGTACATTGTAGCGTGACGTGATCAGCCTATGATGAAACACTCTCACCGCGCTGCGTGGAGGAGGTACACGTGAACAACCTGATTATTCGAATTTCGATCGTTGCAGTTGGCACTCTCGCGCTAACTATAGCCGGTTGTGCGAACGGGGAGCCGGCGCCACCCGGCCGGATTGATCTTGCCGATACTTCTTGGGTTCTTGAAGCATATGGAGAACCCGGCAACCTTACCTCAGCACTCCCAGATCATCAGCCTACAATCGCTTTTGGCGAAGACAACGTCTCGGGCTTCACCGGCTGCAACGTGTACGGGGGAGACTACGTATCCTCCCGGGACGGCACGATCGAGTTCGGCATGCTCATTCAGACGGAGATGGCGTGTCCGGAGCCGGGAGTAATGGAACAGGAGGCGGCCTTCATGAATGCACTCCGGCTTGCCCAACAGTATGAGTATGTCGACGCGCAACTGCAGATCTCCGGTGACGGTGGACTTCTGGTGTTTACCCGCGGATGATTCTGCTGCATATCACACGACGTATCGCCACCGATACTGGTGTGCCAGACATCGGATACGGCATACATTACCGCCCCCGGGAGCGCACTATCGCGAACACAAGTGATCGCCGTTTCGCTTGAACAGGCAGGCATATGCTAATCTGCGCGCTTCGGCGTATATTGGGATGAACGGACGGGCTACATCCGCAAGAATCACTTTGACGTTCCGGGGAGGTGGATGAATGAAGGGAAGAATGCTCCAAGTCGGGCTGCTGACAGCAGTTACTACGTTGCTGGCAGTGACAGGGTGCGCGCCGGAGGAGGATCGGTTACCCCTCGTCGGTACTGAATGGGCTCTGGAGGAATATGGCGAGGCGGGAAATCTGGTCCCCGCGCTTCCAGACCATACACCAACCATATCCTTCGATGACGATACCGAGGTTACGGGCTTCACGGGCTGTAACTGGTATGGGGGTACGTATACGGCAACAGCGGACGGCGCGCTTGAATTCGGCCTGATGCATCAGACGGAAATCGCCTGCGAGCCGCATGTAATGGGGCAGGAGACGGATTTCATGAACATAATCCGCCTCGCGGAGGAATACGAACTGTCTAACGCACAGTTGCACGTATCGGGTGACGGGCGACTTCTCGTGTTTACGGAATGCTAGGGTACTGGCCCACTGCATTGATGCTCTTGAAGAGGATGAAGGCAAACGCGCTTCTGCGGATGCGTACTGTAGTTCTATGCGGCCTCATGATAGTCAGCGTTTCAGGCTGCAGTACATCCGATACGCCGCTTACCGGCACCTCGTGGCGGCTGGAATCGTACGGTGCCATCGCCAGCCCCACGCAGGTGATGGACACTCCAGCAATCACTCTCTCTTTCGGACCCGGAGGCGTGCTTACAGGGTTCAGTGGCTGCAACATTGTGGAAGGGGAATACGGAACGGATGGGGATGTGATCACCATCACCTACCACACGGGTCCGGGATTGCACTGCGACGGTTCCGCTATAGTAGAACAGGAGCGGATGTTCCTTTCGATCCTCGCCGACATCAATTCGTTTGCGCTTGCCGGTGAGACGCTTACGCTGACGAGCGACGACCGCACGCTGGTGTTTGCCAGGGCGTAGAACGCTTTTTCGCACTGGGACCATCCCTCATGGCATAATATGACTTGCCTCGTGGGATGAAAGTTCATATTGAGCCCCACGGCCAGACTTATGACAAGGAGCACCTCACATGGAAGAGAACACCGCCAGGATCCTCGTAGCGGAGGCCATCGCAGAGGACGCGATCGAGATACTGAAGATGGCCGGCCAAGTGGATATCAAGAAAGGCCTGCCACCGGAGGAACTGAAACAGATCCTCGGTGACTACGATGCCTTGGTCGTTCGCTCGCAGACGAAGGTCAACGCAGATCTGCTTTCCAACCCCGGCAAGCTGCGCATCATTGGCAGACCCGGCGTGGGAGTAGATAACATCGACGTCGAGGCCGCGTCCAAGCACGGCATCGTGGTGGTCAATTCTCCCCTGGGCAATACCGTCTCCACTGCGGAACATTCCATCGCGCTGATGATGTCGCTGGTACGCCAGATACCCAAGGCCCACGGCGAACTCAAGGAAGGAAAATGGAACCGCTCGCTGAAGGGAACGGAGCTTCGCAGCAAGACGCTGGGTGTCGTCGGACTTGGCAAGATCGGAACGCAGGTTGCCGAGATGGGACGCGGGTTGAAGATGAACGTAATTGCGTACGACCCGTTCGTCGCCCAGGAGTGGGCGGACCGGATCGGGGTGACCATGGTAGAACTGGATGATCTGCTGAAACAATCCGATTTCGTGACGCTGCACCTGCCGATGACCCCCAATACCGAGAAACTCATAGACGCTTCAAGACTGGCGCTCATGAAGCCAACGGCCATGCTGATAAACTGTGCACGAGGCAAGCTCATTGACGAGCAGGCGCTCTACGACGCACTTGAGGCCGGCAGGCTGGCCGGAGCCGCACTCGACGTGTACAGCGTGGAACCTGCCACCGACAATATCCTGGTCAAGAGTGAAAGGGTTGTGGTCACTCCTCACCTCGCCGCCTCTACTGTCGAAGCAGAACGCAACGCTGGCACCGATGTCGCGAAACAGGTTGCTGACGTCTTACGGGGTCTACCGCCAACCACGCCGGTCAATGCCCCCATTATCCCCGCTGAGCATATGGCACTGCTCAACCCGTTCATGGATGTGGCAGTCAAGCTCGGCAAGATTGCCGCAGGCATCATGGAGGGACAGGCAAAGGAACTTATGGTGCGCGCAGAGGGCGAAATCGCTTCGGTTGCTATCGACCCGCTCAAAGTTGAGGTGCTCCGAGCGCTTCTCGGCACCACTGCTGACGAACGCATAACCATCACCAACGCGGATGCGGTCGCCAGAGAACGCGGCCTCCGTTTCAGAGAGGAGCGGGATAGCGACGCAGGCAACTACACGAGCTCTCTCACCATAGAAGTGGTGACGCAGAAGGGCGAGACCATCGTGTCCGGCACATCGTTCCAGGGCCGTGCGTATCTCACAAGGGTGAACGATTACACCCTGCAGATAGAGCCACAGGATATCGCAATGCTCTTCACCGAACACATGGACAAGCCGGGAATGATCGGTTCCGTCGGCTCCGTCATGGGGCAGAACGGGATAAACATCTCTCAGATGCAGGTGAGTCTCGGCGCCCACACAGGTGGTACCGCTATGATGGCACTGTGCCTCAGCCAGCAGTTGCCGGATGAGGTGTTCCGTCAGGTGCTTGCCATCGAAGGGATGCTCAAGGCCAAGGTGGTCAACCTGAGTTAGAGAACAATGCATAACCCGTGGCTCTACGACGAGCGGAGACAGGTCGGCACAGACTACGCCAACGAGTCACGTGTGGGTGAATACGATGCAGGTATGCAGCGCCTGCGCGACGTCTCCCGGGAAGTGGAGATCGCAGCGCAGGCGCTTTCTCTTTCCCCGGAAGCTGCGGTATGGGAGATAGGTTGCGGCACCGGCGAGCTTGCGATGGGCCTCGCCATACGTTGTCGACACGTATATGCAACTGACGTGAGCCCTGCAATGGTCTCGCTGGCGCGACGTAAGGCGGCCGAGCGGAACCTCCAAAACGTGTCATTCGAAGAAGGAGGGTTCCTTGCCGGCTACGCACCTCGCGAGCCGGTTCAGGCAGCGGTCAGCCAGCTCACGCTCCATCACCTGCCCGACCTTTGGAAGCTCACAGCGCTGAGGCGCGTCGCCCGCTGTCTCGCTCCCGATGGACGGTTCTATCTGCGCGATGTGGTGTATCCATCCGGAGTGCCGGACTACGACGCGTATTTCGCCGGACTCGTTGCAGCCGTAAGGTGCGCTGCAGGAGACGAACTGGCAGAGCAAACCATAGCCCATATACGCGAAGAGTACTCCACGTTCTCCTGGATCATCGAGGAGATGCTTAAGCAGGCCGGCTTCACCGTTGTGGACAGACTGACCGATCGCTTTACGACAGCGTACACGTGTATCCGCGCAGGACGATAGCACTCCGGCCTCATCACCTCAGATTCGACAACTATGCGACCTTACGTGTACATTTCGACGTTGAGCAATTCAGGACGCATGAACGTGGAGAATCACATATGTCATTGACACAGGAGATCAAGGACTTCGCACTGGACCTGGGCTACCACGATGTGGGTGTCACCACTGCAGATGCATTTCCGTGGTACGCCGAAGAGCTGCAATCACGATATTCCAGCTACAACTACCTGATCGAGAGCCCGCTGAAGCCCCTTGAAGGCACCAACCCTAAAGGCGTGATGCCCGAGGCGAAATCCATCATCTGCACGGTCTATGACTACAGCAGGGAAGGATTCCCCGCCGAGCTCGTCGGCACGATAGGCAGACTGTACCAGTCACGCTCCTACAACCAGTCCAGCAGCCGGATAAACGGCGCGCGCCGGCAACTGTTCATAGACTACCTCCAGAAGCGCGGCATGCAGACCATGTATGGCCCCGAGTTCAACGTCCCTGAGCGACTGGCCTCCGCTCGGGCAGGAGTCACGACCTATGGCCGCAACAACTTCGCCTACGCAAAAGGTCCGGGCTCCTTCATCATTCTGATGGCCTTCACTGTAGATGCTGAACTGGAGTACGGTTCGCCCACCATCGAGGCCCCCTGCCCCAAGGATTGCCGACTATGCGTTGACGCATGTCCGACCGGCGCACTGGAACCGTTCCGGCTCGAACCGAAGAAGTGCATCGCGTACAACACCTTCATGACGCAGGACAACTTCCGACCGCACACCTCCAGCCATATCCCTCCGGAAATCAGGGTGGAGATGGGTTCTTGGATTCACGGATGCGACCTATGTCAGGAGGCTTGTCCGCGTAACCGGACCCGTCTCAAGGTAATGGAAGCCTGGCCGGCCAGCAGCTTTCTCAATCGCATCGCAGAACAGTTCGACCTCCGCAAGGTGCTGCTGCTTACCGATGAGTACTTTGAGACGGTGCTGCGACCGGTGATGTACAACTACATCCGCCACAAGCGTTACTTCCAGCGAAATGCCGCTATCGCACTGGGCAACAGTGGCGACCGTTCACACGTGCCTTATCTTGCTCAGGCGCTGGAGCACAGCGACCCTCTCGTAAGAGGGTATGCAGCCTGGGGACTTGGTCGACTGGGTGGACAGGACGCGAGGACGGCACTCGAGAAAGCCCGCCCTGTTGAGACCGATGAGAAGGCATCGCAGGAGATAGAAGCCGCACTTGCCATAGCAGCGTGAAGACAGCGCTGCCGTCACGTCGACTGACAGGCACACTCCGGCAAGTCTCATCGAGTTACTACGCCCGCACTACTGGCGCGTATAATTCGGTGAGCAATTCCTCAGGCAACACCTCGCGTGGATCGTTAAGATAGATTTCTCGCGTCGGGTCACTGATCATGTAGCCATTCTCGATAACCCAGGCATACAGAGCGTCGTAGGCGGGTTCGCAGGCCTCGTATGGCCCCTGGTGCACTACCTTCGCCATCTGCCCGCCGGGCAACTCGTAGCACTTCACCGTTTCGCTGCTCTCGACAGGCCTGGCGATGGGGAAGGCTACGTCAATCACGGCGTTCCCTTCCTGGTCTGCCTTGACCGCCGCGTCCTTGCCTATCTCATGCATCAATGCAATGGGTCCCCCGGTGAATTCTGCACCGTGCGACATCCCATACTGAACAACGGTCCCAATCGCCGGCCCAATCTCGTGGTAGCGGCCTCTTTTCTGCAATCCAATGACAAGCTGAGAAGGAACCTCCACCATGGTGATTTCGTACATGATTATCCTCCAGTCCTGACATTGCGGCGCTACTGTCCATGCGGCGCGCTCACGTCAATAGTGACGGGACGATTCGCGGAGTGTCAAGAGCCGGGCCCGATCTAAACGACAACCGCAGCATCTTCAAACTCTGTGACGAAATCGAAGCCGCCGACACCATCACCCAGGCCGACAATTCGCAGTCTCCCCAGAACCGTCGTACCATCGTCGCCACATACCGTTGTGAGGCAAGTCCAACCCCTCCTGCCATCCGTCAGGTATTCGCTCAGTTCCGCCAGATCCTGTTCGTACATGATCGTCCCCCTTGCCAGTCTCGTCTCTTCCTGACTGTGCAGCCAGAATCCGGCCATGTCCTACCGGCTTCTCAGTTGACGGAATGCTAGCTGCCGGAGATTAACGTGAGGTTAAGGGCAGGCGAACAGCGCGTTAAATGGGTGCGCAATATCGTCCTCTTCCTGACCTGGGCCGCGCCACACGTGCGTAGACAGAGAGAACAACGGGGTAAGACTCTCCCGAGAAGGATGTCCGGACTGCGCCCTCGATGGATTCCTTTACTGGAGCGGACGAGCCAGCAACAGCAAGGTCACCGGTAACGTCAGGAGTGCGGAAAGGCCAACGTACGCAGCGGTAATCGCATCTCCCATCTGCAACAGATTACCAAGCACATTTATCTGCAAGTAGAGGATCGTTCCGAGCGCCAAGTACACAACATCGCGTCGAGCTGAATAGTTGCGACGCAGGAAGAGGGTCGTAAGTGCTGCAATCACGACACCAAGGACCACGAAAGGCATAGACCAGTGCACCACGTAGAACACCACCATACCGCTCACCGCAAGGAGCAGCATGCCGCCGGCGAAAAAGAACAGTCTGTGTGCCTGCTCAGACCTTCGCAGCGCCAACAGCCCTGAGAGAAGCAGCGCCACCGCAGTTGCAGTCTCGGCAACAAGGTGAAACAGGTATGACAACGGCTCCTCTACAATACGAGACACCTGTCCCGTCGACAGCAGCACAACCCAGAGAGCAATCATCAGTGTTCCGGTGAAAACCGAGAAGAGCGCGGCACTTCTGCTGATCGGCACGTTTCGCCTCAACGACTTCTAAACACGACCCCGTTCGTAAGGGATATCATCAGCATAGCATAGCTAGGGATCGTTCATATCCTTCCCTTCAAGCTGCAACAACTTCCTCTTACGCTCGAGGCCCCAACGATATCCGGCAAGGCCTTTTCCCTTCGGGACGACACGATGACACGGCACTACCAATGCCACGGGATTTGTGGCGCAGGCGCGTGCAACCGCTCGGGTTGCCTGAGGCCTATCCAATTGCCTCGCTATCTCGCTGTAGCGTTCTGTAGCGCCGGCTGGAATTCTGCGGACATGCTCCCACACCTGCCGCTGGAAGGCAGTCGCCCGTACATCATAGGGCAACTCGGGCCACGGAAGGTGTCCACCCAGGTAGTCCACCAACCGTGACGTCCATTCGAACAGCTTCTCGCCTCCCTCCTGAAGCTCCGCACTGGCGAACTCCTCGCGAAGCTCCTCCAGAAGAATATCGGGCACATCTCCCAGCTTCACCGAGCTTACGCCTCTATCCGTGGCGGCCACGAGCAGATAACCGAGCGGCGTCATCGCGACCGTGTAGGTAATTCGCTTTCCGCGGCCTCCGTTCCGGTACACGTTCGGCGTCATACCCAGGTGAACATGAGTTCCCTCGTACACACGACTGGTGGAGCCATAACCCGCGCCATACGTTGCCTCCAGAACGTCTGCCCCATTTCGCAGCGCATAACGAAACCGCTCACGACGGCGTGCATCCGCATACTCGCGTGGTGTCACCCCGAGAGCTTCCTGAAACAGGCGAGACATTGCGGACATGCTAAGCCCAGAACGTGCCGCAAGCTCCGACATCGCAGGAACGCTCTCCGACTCTTCGATGAAGCGACACAGGCTCACTACCGTCTTCACTGAATCATCCGTCCGGTGTGTTCCCTCCGGCCGGCATCGAAGGCAGGGGCGATATCCGCGCTCCAGCAAAATCGACGGCCAGAAGGCGAATACCACGTTCTCTCGCTTGGGCAGTGGGCTGGGACAACCCGGGCGGCAGAATATGCCGGTGGTGCGCACGCCGAAGCAGAAAATGCCTTCGTAGGTTCGGTCGCGTGTCTCCACCGCCTCCCATAGTGCCTCATCATGCAATAGCTTCAATTCACTCCTCCTCCGGCTCCGGGACAGGCACGACAGGTCTCCTGATGTAGCCGTTCTGAAGCACGCGTATCAGCCTGCCGTCAATAATGCTCAGGCCGATGACGATGAACCCCATACCAGCCACGGAGGCCACGTACAGAGGCTCGCCAAGAAAGGCTGCTCCAAGGATATGCGCGCTCACAGGCATGAGCAGAGTGACCAGTAACAGGTTCGTTGCCCCCGCCGACTGCAGGACACGAAAGTACAGCAGATACGCCACCACCGTGCTGAGCAACACGAGCCCGGAGATGGCACCCGCCGTTGAGAGATCTGCATTGAGATTCCACGGCCGGTCGATAATCATGGCGACGGGCAGCAGAAGGAGAGAAGAACACGTGAGCATTCCTGTTGCGGTCACCATTGGTGACAGCGACTTGAACCGCTTGCCGAAGATACCTGCCAGCGCCAGGGACATCGAGGCAACGAGCCCTGCCACCTGGCCAAGGCCACGCATGGAGACGCCGTCAACCATTTCCGGCCGCAGAAGCACATAAGCGCCGAAGAGTCCAATGCACACGCCCAGGGCTCTGCGTGTCGTGAGTTTTTCGTCCTTCGTGAGAAAATGGGCGAACACCACCGCGAAGCAGGATGTAGTGGCATTGATGATTGACGCAATACCGCCCTCAACCTGTGTCTGCTCCCAGGTTATCAGGCTGAACGGAATAGCGTTGTTGATGAGTCCCATGAAAAGGAACGCCCGCCATGTATGCCAGTCGCGTGGCATGCGGTGCCCTGTAGCAAGCAGCAACAGCCAGAATGTGCCGGCAGCGAGAAACACCCGCAGGAAGACAATAGTGAATTCAGGTATGGTCCTGAGCGACAGCGAGACAAACAGGAATGTCCCTCCCCAGAGCATCGAGAGAGCCGTCAGTCTCAACCAGTCGATCGCCTTCATTGTGAAACTCCGTCGGCGCCCCCTTAAGAACAGGTGCCCTGCAGAGAATCCTAGCAGGGTAATGGGAGCGGTTCTATCCGTTTCCGGTCGATACTATCACAGCCTCGACTTTGCGCGACCACACGCTGATGGTAGTATCTGTTGAAGGGACGAACATGGGACAAACGCTGCAAGTGGTTCTTATAGCCGTTCTGCTCCCCATCGCTGCTGCTATCGTGCAACGCAGGGCGAGGAAAGACTACAAGCGGATTGGAAGACTCACCACGCTATCGAGTGCCCTGCAACTCTCGGTGATAGTGCTGCACGCTGCATCATCGTATGTGCTTCTCGATTCCCGACTGGGCGCGATAGATACAGGAAGCCCCCTGTTCGGCATTGCGTTGGTGCTCGTCGCCGGAGGACTTATCATGCTGGGCGCCAACCTCGTCCGGCTGGGCATGCGCAAGACGGTGGGACAGGACGAATCGGGTCTTACATGTACCGGCATGTATCGCCGCAGCCGGAATCCACAGATCCTGTCGTACGGCATAGCTGTCCTTGGCTATTCACTGCTCTGGCCATCGTGGAACAGCGTGCTGTGGGTGGTGCTCTACGTCATCATCGCACAGATGATGGTGCGTACGGAGGAGAAGCATCTCCAGCAGGCGTACGGGGATGATTACGTTACGTACTGCCAGCGCACACCAAGATACATGGATCTTCCCGGTATGAAGTAGTCCATGTCGTCGCCCTAGTCGAGCATCGTATGTTCGCTGGCGAACACGTCAAGCAGGTACTCCGCTTCGCCGAATGCCTCTGCAGCAGCCAGCAGTTGCATCGCTGCCTCCCCGGTGAGTTCGGCTTCACCCTGCACAAGTTGAGCCCTGATCAGTCGCGCGAATTCCCCACTGTGGTCCAGGGCACGCACGGACGCATTCTGAAAGTCCTGCAGCCTTTCTGACGGCTCAAGCGCAACAATCGCCCCATGAGCCCTCTCAATCCGGTTGAGCACGATGGTGGTATTGGCTTTCCAAGCCTCATCCTCGAACTCGGGCCTACTGAACAGCATTCCCAGCGTACTGATATCGTTGCTCGCCCGTTGCATGGTGCCAACCACGAACTCAAGATAGGCTCGCTCCTCACCGGTAATCGCGCCCGAGTCTATGACCACCGAATCGTCTTCACCCGGCTCTCCGAACACCAATGTGCCATCCATGTGTCCCAGGATGGCGATCAGGCCGAACAGTGCGACCACCACAAGAGTGAATGCAAGAACGATCTTCACGAGCTAAAACCCCACGAGGAGGGTCACTCCCACCAAACGGAGCATAGCAACCCTCCTCGTCGCAATCATGGCAGACTTGCCCGCTGGATGGCTAGTTCCCGGCCATCATAGCAGCGATGTCATCCTCCACATTGCCGATCAGCTTAATGTCAAACTTATCAACCAGCACCTTGGCAACTGATGGCGAGAGGAATCCCGGAAGGGTCGGGCCAATCCGCATGCCCTTCACACCGAGTGACAACAGGGCAAGCAGGACCGCAACCGCCTTCTGTTCGTACCACGCCACATCAAACGATAGCGGAAGCTCATTGATGTCGGAAAGTCCGAAAGCCTCCTTCAGTTTCAGTGCGATCACCGCGAGCGAATACGAATCGTTGCATTGACCGGCATCCAGGACACGCGGTATTCCACCAATGTCGCCCAGCGGCAGCTTGATGTAGCGATACTTGGCACATCCTGCCGTAAGTATCACCGTATCATTAGGCAGGTTCTGCGCAACCTTTGTGAAATACTCCCGGGAAGGATACCGACCATCACAACCCGCCATGACAATGAAGCGCTTGATGGCTCCGGACTTCACCGCCTCGATCACCTTATCGGCAAGTGCCATCACCTGGTTATGGGCGAAGCCGCCGACGATTGTCCCCGTCTCGATCTCCGTGGGCGGCGGACAGGACTTGGCCATCTCGATTACCGCCGAGAAGTCCTTCTCGCCTCCCACAGGCCTGTCCGGGATATGCGTCGCACCGGGGTAGCCCACCATGCCTGTCGTGAACAGGCGATTGAGATAGGTATTCTCTTTCTTGAGCGGCACAAGGCAGTTGGTAGTCAACAGGATCGGACCGTTGAAGGACTCAAACTC
>PUON01000003.1 GCA_003552125.1 Dehalococcoidia bacterium
TATCGGAGGAGGATACTGCGGACGATACAAGGAGATAGTGCTTGAAGGCGAAATGGTCGGGGTGAGAGGATTTGAACCTCCGACCACCTGAACCCCATTCAGGTGCGCTACCAGGCTGCGCTACACCCCGTACCTGCGGACACTCAGTATGCTATCATATCGCCATTCGTGCAACAATGCAGTTGCCATGACTGAGGCCACGTAAAGAATGACGAAAAAGCGACACCACCAGAAGCCCCACATCCCGCTCTCCCGCCACGCAGAATCCAAGTTCCAGAAACAGGCCCGCAGGCAGCGGATAATCAACATCGGCGGGGCGATCTTCCTCGGCGTCGTCATCATAGCCGTCGCCATCGGCCTGTACGTGGACCGTATCGCCCCGATGAACGAGACGATACTCCGTGTGAACGACCGCTCCTTCAGGATGGGGTACTATGTGGATGCACTCGAGGTATATGCCGGAAACGTCGACCGGCAACAGATGAACACGATTGCCGACAGCATCAAGTCGCAGATCATACGCGATGAGATTGTGCGGCAGGGCGCCAGAGCCGAAGGCATCACCGTCTCATCCGCCGAGATACGGGAGGAGATTGACTCCGCCGACGTCGATGACAGTCGGATGATGCGTGATCTTGTTGAAGTGTCGCTCGCCAGCAATCAGCTGCAGGAGATGTTCAAGGAACAACTCCCTGCCGCGCTGGAGCAGGTGAGATTCGAGATCATGCTCGTTGAGAGCCGCTCGGTCGCAACACAGGTCGAGAACGCCATTGCTGCGGGAGCATCGATGACCGACCTCAGCGAGGAGTTCTCCGCCAATCCAAACATTCCGGTGGTTCAGGACTGGGTGCCGTACGAGCTGCTTGCCAACAACGAGGTTGCCGAGGCATGCCGTACACTGCCGCCTAATGGCACTGCGGTCATCCACGATCCCAACGCGCAGAAGAACGTGGGCTACTGGTTGATCGAGGTGATCGACCGGGATGACGCCGGCGCAGTCCACGTGCGCGCCATACTGGCAGGCAGTCTGGAGGAAGCGGAGCGAGCGAAGGCACGACTTGAGACTGAAGATTTCGCCACCGTCGCCAGGCAGTATTCGCAGGTGTACGACCTGTCCGAAGACGGCGACTTCGGCTGGTTCCACCCTGACGAGTCCGTCACCGAGGCGTTCGACGAGGTAGTATTCGACCTCGAGTTGGGCGTCGTCAGCGAGCCCATCCGGGAGACGGAGGTTCCGACGACCGGTGGACACTGGGTGGTCCGACTGCTCGAGCGTGACTCCCGCGCCCCATCCGAGGGTGTGGCCCAGGCACTGGCCTCCACGGCTTTCGATGAGTGGTACACCAATCTGAGAGATCAGGCGGTCATCGAGGACCACCTGACCACCGAGAAGAGGCAGTGGGCGATCGACCGCGTCCTGTAAAGGGCCATGACACTCACGCCCAGCATATAGGAGAATCCGCGATGCGCGATATAGGTGTGGGCCTTCTGGGCCTTGGAGTGGTCGGCAGCGAGGTCGCGCACGTCCTCCTCGACCGCGCCGAGCGGCTTTCCGAACAGGTCGGCGCGTCCGTTGCCCTGCGCAGGGTGCTGGTGCGCGACCCGAACAAACCACGGCCTCACCCGTTTCCTCAGGAGTTGCTGACCACGAATCCGGACGACATATTTGACGATCCATCCACCGACATCGTCATCGAGCTGGTGGGCGGAGAACAACCGGCACTGGACTTCATGCGGCGGGCAATCTCCGCGAACAAGCACGTCGTGACAGCCAATAAGGAGGTCATCGCCAAGAACGGATATCGCCTTCTCTCGCTTGCCGCTCAGCACAGCGTGGACCTGCGCTACGAAGCCAGTGTCTGCAGCGGTATCCCGGTGTTGTCGCCGCTGCAACAGGACCTGGCGGCGAACGAGATAAGCACTATACGCGCGATCGTAAACGGCACGACGAACTTCATTCTCACGAAGATGGCGAAGGAAGATCTGCCGTACGAGGATGCGCTGCGCCTGGCGCAGGAGCTGGGCTACGCCGAGCCGGATCCGGCGAATGACGTCGAAGGCATCGATGCCCTGTACAAGCTGGCAATCCTGGCGAGCCTCGGATTCCATACCCCGGTACGACCGTCGGACGTGTACCGCGAGGGGATCACGAGCCTGGATCCGAAAGACTTCACCTACGCACATGAGCTTGGCTACGCGGTCAAGCTCCTCGCCATCGCCAGGCAGCGGGGTGACGCACTCGAGGCACGGGTGCATCCAGCACTCACACCGCTGGACAACCAGCTGGCTACGGTGGACGGGGTTTTCAACGCGGTGCAGATCGAGGGTGACCTCGTAGGTACCCTGGTATTCTACGGCAGAGGCGCCGGTGGCGGGCCTACCTCCAGCACAGTAGTGGCCGACGTCCTCACGGTCGCGCGCCACATCGCCATGGGTGGCATCATCAGGCCGCGGATGGAGTTGAATCGACGTATCCCCGTGATGCCGATGGCGGACATCATGACGCGATACTATTTCAGGCTGTCGGTGGCAGATCAGCCGGGCGTGCTGGCACAGATAGGCCGTGTCCTGGGCGAGCACGAGGTCAGCATCTCGGCGGTCATCCAGAAGGAGCTTGATCCGGAAGCACAGACCGCCCAGGTGGTCATACTCACGCATCCATCGCGCGAACACTCCGTACAGTCAGCTGTAGCAGAACTCGAAGCGCTCCCGCTCATCAACCGGGTGAGCGCCCTGATCCGTGTGGAACACTGACAGCCGTCCCGTAGCGGCACAACAGGAGCATTCCTACATGAACAAACTGGGGGTCCTTGCAAGATACCGCGATCTCCTGCCAGTTACTCCAGCAACTCCGATCATCACACTTGGAGAGGGAGATACGCCGCTGGTGCGTTCGCACACACTGGAGCGCGAGCTTGGCGTTGGTGAGCTGTACTTCAAGTTCGAAGGCTGCAACCCCACCGGATCGTTCAAGGACAGAGGCATGGTAATGGCTGTTGCCAAGGCAGTCGAGGAGGGCAGCACGCGCATCATCTGTGCCTCCACAGGCAACACCAGCGCCTCCGCCGCGGCGTACGGCGCACGGTTCGGCCTCGAGACACTGGTAGTCATACCCGAGGGCAAGATCGCCATAGGCAAGCTGGCCCAGGCGATAGTTTACGGCGCGCGAATCATCGAGGTGCAGGGCAACTTCGATGAGGCGCTGACCATCGTCCGAAAGCTGTCAGAAACCCATCCGGTGGCGCTGGTCAACTCGCTCAACCCGCACCGTATCGAGGGACAGAAGACGGGGGCGTTCGAAGTGGTCGACGAGCTCGGCGAAGCACCCGACTACCTGTTCATTCCGGTTGGAAACGCGGGCAACATCACTGCCTACTGGAAGGGATTCGTCGAATATGAGGGGCTGGGCAAATCAACCGTCAAGCCGCGCATGATGGGATTCCAGGCGGCCGGCGCAGCGCCGATCGTCGAGGGAAGGCCCATCGAGCACCCCGAGACCATCGCCACGGCGATCCGCATTGGCAACCCGGCGAGCTGGAAGCAGGCCGAGGCAGCTCGCGACGAGTCAGGCGGGGCGATCAAGGCGGTGACGGACAACGAGATCATAGACGCCTACCGGCGTGTGGCGACATCGGAAGGGCTGTTCATTGAGCCCGCATCGGCGGCCTCACTGGCCGGGCTGATCAAGCTCGCACCGCAGAACGACTATTCACGCGCACGTATTGTGTGCGTATTCACCGGACACGGACTGAAGGATCCGGGACTGCCGGCGCAATATGCTGAGGCGCCAATGAAGCTGCCAGCCGATCTGGAATCGGTGCAGCGGGCGCTGTTCAGTTGATTCGACCTGCCACGAGTAACGGACAGCTTGAGAGGAGAACAGTGCAACCCGACGCAATCAAGGATGCAACCCGAGCGCTGCTGATCGGCATAGGAGAAGACCCGGACAGAGAAGGATTGGCGGACACACCACGCCGCGTGGCGGAGATGTACGCAGAACTCTTTGCCGGACTTGACAAAGACCCGTGCGCGGAGCTGTCCGTGAGCTTCGACGAGGCGCATCAGGAGATGATCATCGCCCGGGACATCCCCTTCTACTCGATGTGCGAGCACCATCTCCTGCCGTTCTTCGGCGTGGCGCATGTGGGCTACATACCGGGCAGCACGGGAAAGGTTGTCGGCATCAGCAAGCTGGCCCGCGTGGTGGACGTCATCGCAAAGCGGCCCCAGTTGCAGGAGCGGATGACACGGCAGATAGCCGATTCCATATTTGACGCACTTGAACCTGACGGAACAGGCGTCGTAATAGAGGCTGAACATCTCTGCACGGTCATGCGGGGTGTGCGCAAACCGGGCTCGACTATCGTCACATCGGCAGTGAAGGGCACCTTCCGCACGAAGGCAGCGACGAGGGCTGAATTCATGTCGCTGATTCGCGGAAACCGGCAGCCATAGCAGCGGCCGTCACTCCCCGATCATCTGCACCACTATACGGCGCGTCCTCGGACGCGTGTCGAAATCGATCAGCACCACCTGCTGCCAGGTTCCCAGTACCGTTTGTCCATCGACCAGTGGCAGCGTAACCGAGGGGCCCAGCATCGAAGCGCGGACGTGTGCATGCCCGTTACCATCGCCCCAACGACTGTCATGCTCATAAGCCACACCCATTGGCGCGATCCGGTCGAACGCCTTTTGCATGTCAGCGACCAGACCCGGCTCGTACTCGATCGTGGTAATGCCGGCAGTGGAGCCGATGACCGCGACGTTCACAAGGCCGGAACGCACTGCGGATCGCTGTATCGCGTTCGTGACCTGTGCCGTCAGGTCGAGCATGTCACCGTCGCCTCTGGTCTGAACAGTCAGTTCATGCGTCGCTATCATCACGTACAGATACCCTCCCACAAGACATCACCAAACCTGAAAACCGGCCCATCCGCACAGACTTTCCTGCGACCCTGCACGGTAGGTATCGAACAGGCGTAGCACGCACCCACGCCACAGCCCATGCGCACTTCAAGCGAGACCTGCGCAGCACACAGGAGTTCGCGCACTTTGGGAGAGCAGTACAATCCCCCGGACTGGCGCGTTATGTCAATAGTATTGGCGACGCGGTCGTGCGCAGCGACACACATGCCGTGCGGGCCGCAGAGGTACGCATAATCCGCCTGTTCCAAGTGCGGCAGAGCCAGGTCGAGAGCCGAACCACACGCACCGTTAGAGCCGTCGTCAGTGGCCCTGATCCACCTGAGTCCGCGTAGCGCACGCGTCTCCGACACCATTTCGCACAACGCCCCGGGAACCTCGTACAGTTCAGCGGCGGTGCGGGCGCCATGCACGAGTATGACCTCGTGAGATGCAGCCAGCCGGGCGGCGAGAAAGCATAGTGGAGCAATTCCCATGCCGCCGGCCACGAGTACCACACGGCCGTTTCCATCAGGAAGGGAATAGCCGTTGCCTAGCGGGCCCGTAATGTCCAGTGATTGTCCCTGTTCAATGCTCGAGAGCCAGGTTGTGCCATCACCAACAGCCCGATACAGTAACGCAATGGAACCCTCGGAAGAGGCGTGGACGCTGATCGGACGTCTCAGCGGCAACTCTCCGCAGCGTACCATCACAAACTGTCCCGGCCGGGACTCACGCGCTACCTCCGGCGCTCCGGCGATCAGCAGGAACGTATCGATCCCCACGCGTTCATGGTGCAGCACATGCATCGTCGACTTGTACAACTAGCTCCTCCCGTTGAGGTACGTCTCCATCCGTTCGACGTTATACGGCCGACCCGACGCAGAAACTGCGTCAAGCACCACCTGCAGTGTATCGAGAGACGTATAGCACGGGATGCGATGCTCAACCGCAGCGCGGCGAATGGCGAAACCGTCCTTTAGTGCCAACCTGCCGCCGGTGATCGTGTTGACTACCGCGTGTACAGACGAATCCCTGATTACGTCAAGGACATTGGGATGCCCTTCGCTCAGTTTCTTCGTCACCATCTGCACGGGCATACCCAACGCGGCGATCATGGCCGCCGTCCCCTCCGTAGCATGCAGCCCATAGCCGTACTCGTGGAGGCGCTTCACCATAGGCAACGCCTCGGTCTTATCGCGGTCGGCGATGCTCAGCAGGATGCTACCCTTCGACGGCAACATCAGGTTGGAGGCGATGAGCGCCTTGGTGAGTGCGCCAGGCAGATCGAAGTCGATGCCCATTACCTCGCCGGTGGACTTCATCTCGGGGCCAAGGTAATTATCAACACCGATCAGCTTGGACATCGAGAAGACGGGTGCCTTGATGCCCACCAGTCGGCTCTTCTTCCACAGACCACCTCTGTATCCCTGTTCCCTCAGCGACAGACCCGCCATAATCTTTGTCGCGAGCCTGACCATCGGAACTCCCGTGACCTTGGACATGAACGGTACGGTGCGACTGCTCCGGGGGTTGACCTCGAGGACATATACCGAGGATTCGCCATCATGACGCACGATGACCATTTGCACGTTAATTAGTCCTCGCACACCCAGTGCAACGCCGATGCGCGTGGTATAGTCGAGCATCGTCTGGACCTCTTCGTCCGTGAGGTTGATCCCGGGGTAGACGGCGATGGAATCACCACTGTGCACGCCGGCCCTCTCAATGTGTTCCATGACGCCGGGTACAAGAACCTCCTCGCCATCGCAAATGGCATCAACCTCGACCTCCTTACCCAGAAGATACTTGTCGATGAGCACCGGGTGCCTGCTATCAAGATCCAGAGCCATGACGAGGTACCGGATGAGTTCCGTCTCGTTGTAAACGATCTCCATTGCGCGGCCACCCAGCACATAGCTTGGCCGAACCAGCAGCGGATAGCCGAGGTTGCGGGCAACGCTCAGCGCTTCTTCGATGCTGGTCACACCTGCTCCCGGAGGCTGAGGAATGCCGAGGCGCTCCAGGAAATCCTCGAACCTGCGTCGATCTTCCGCGATATCGATGGCCTCGGCCCCGGAGCCAAAGAAGGGCAGATTAGCACGCTGCAGGGGCCATGCCATATTGATGGCCGTCTGTCCGCCAAACTGAACTATAGAAGGGGACACCTCAGCACCCTCGTTATCAAGAATGTTCCGCACGCTCTCCTCATCGAGCGCTTCGAAGTACAGGCGATCGCTGGTATCGAAGTCGGTGGACACCGTCTCAGGATTGGAGTTCACGATAATGCTCCGAATGCCAATCTCCTGCAGCGCCCACGCAGAATGGACACAACAGTAGTCGAACTCTATACCCTGGCCGATACGAATAGGGCCGCTACCTATTACCACCGCCTTACGATCGGGTATAGGTTCGGCCTCGTTCTCCGTTTCATAGGTACTGTAGAAGTACGGGGTCTCGGCAGCGAACTCCGCAGCACAGGTATCGACAGTCTTGTACACCGGAACGATCCCCCACTGCTTCCGCACCGTACGCACCTGCTCGGGCAGCCGGTCCGCGAGCACTGCGATGCTCTCATCTGAGAAGCCCAGACGCTTGGCTGCCCACATCACCTGCGGTGACAGTTCAACCCCGAGCAGCTTCTTCTCCATTTCAAGGATGTTGCGGAACTTGTGGATGAACCACGGATCGATACCAGTAATGCGGCACATGTCATCGTCCGATATTCCCTTACGCAGAGCCCCCAGCAGCGCCCAGAGCCGCAGGTCGTTGGGATATAGGGGATAGCCATCGAAGCCGTCCTCCTTGCTCCAGGACGGATCCTCCCACAGAAGCGTCTTCTTGCCGACTTCAAGTGAGCGCACCGCCTTCTGGATGGCCGATTCAAAGGTGCGCCCGATGGCCATCACCTCTCCGGTGCCCTTCATCTGGCTCCCCGTAACCCTGTCGCCCATCTCGAACTTGTCAAACGGCCAGCGCGGGATCTTGGCAACGATGTAGTCGATCGCAGGTTCAAACGATGCCAGCGTCTTGCCGGTCACCGAGTTGGGTATTTCATCAAGCCGCTTCCCCGTAGCTACCTTAGCCGTAACCCGCGCGATGGGATATCCGGTCGCCTTACTTGCCAGAGCAGAGCTACGGCTGACACGCGGATTAACTTCAATCACATAGTACTGGCTCTCCTGCACGTCCAACTGATCCGGCGCCCAGTGCTTTGCGACCATCGGGTGTGGCGTGAGGGCGAACTGGATGTTGCAGCCTCCCTCGATACCAAGCGCACGAATGATGCGGATGCTGGCGGAGCGCAGCATCTGGTATTCACGGTCCGTCAACGTCTGGCTTGGCGCCACTACGATGCTATCCCCAGTATGCACCCCCATCGGGTCAATGTTTTCCATGCAGCAAATGGTGATACAGGTATCCGCAGCATCCCGCATCACCTCGAACTCGAGTTCTTTCCAACCGGCGAGACAGCGTTCGACGAGTACTTCACCGCTCATACTGCAGGCGAGGCCATTCTCTGTAACCGCCTCGAGCTCCTCCATCGTGTAGGCCATTCCGCCGCCTGTGCCGCCGAGCGTGTACGAGGGGCGGACGATTAGTGGGAGCCCAATGGTTTGCACGAGTTCTTTGGCCTCTGCGACCGAGTGTACGGTTGCGCTCTCCGGCACCGGCTCGCCGATACGAATGAGCAACTGCTTGAACAGGGACCGTTCCTCCGCATCCTTGATGGTCTGAATCGGCGTGCCGAGCACCTTCACCCCGTGCTTATCGAGGATGCCAGCGTCGGCCAGTTCCACTGCGAGGTTCAGCCCGGTCTGTCCACCGAGGGTCGGCAGTAGTCCATCGGGCTGTTCTTTCTGGATTATCTTCTCGATGACCTCGACCGTCAGAGGCTCGATGTAGACGACGTCGGCTATCCCTTCATCCGTCATGATGGTGGCGGGGTTCGAGTTGACGAGTACCGTGGTGATACCCTCCTCACGGAGCGCACGACAGGCCTGCGCGCCGGAGTAGTCGAACTCCGCAGCCTGGCCGATGATAATGGGGCCGGATCCTATTACCAGCACTTTCGACGGTCGTTCCATGGTCACTTCTCCTATGTGGCGTTTGTATTGTCAGCCGAAGCATGGTCGATTTCCGGTTCACTGCCACTCAACATACCCCCGTACACCCGCTCCCGGCAGAGCAAGCCCGAAACGTACGCGCTGCGACCATCTACCATCGTAAGCAGTACACGGCCACGCAGGGTGCGTCCCTCAAGCGGGGTATTCCTGCCACGGGAGACAAAGCGGGAGGTATCGACTGTCCAAAGAGTCTCTGGATCAAACAGCACGAGGTTCGCGGGTTTTCCTTGAGACAGGCGGGGGCATAGCAGCCCCTGTTTGAGGACTTCTGCCGGCCCCACGGAGAGAGACCGGAGCACCCTGGAAAGGCTAAGGCCGTGCATATCGGCAGCGGCCAGCACAGCGCCCAATGCCGTGTCGAACACACTTATCCCGAAGGCAGCCTCACCCGGCGTCCCCGACTTGTCATCCACCGAGTGTGGCGCGTGATCGGTCGCGATTGCATCTATCACACCATCCTTAATACCGCGAACCACAGCAGCCGCGTCCTCAGAGCCACGCAGCGGAGGATTTACCTTGGCCTGATTGTTGAAATGCGGCGTGCCGGCGGCATTGAACATTATCGCGTCCTCATCAGTCAGCAGCATATGGTGCGGGGTTGCCTCTGCCGTCACCCACACACCTTCATCCCGAGCCTGCCGCACCATCTGCACTGCCCTCGCGGTAGTGATGTGCGCGATGTGCACGTGGCCACCTGTCAAACGGGCAAGTGCGATGTCCCGTGCCACTGCCAGTTCCTCAGCCTCACCAGGTATTCCCCGAAGCTTCAGCCGTTTGGCAATCGTTCCCTCGTGAAGCACACCTCCGGCAACCAGTCGTCCATCCTGCGCGTGATCAATGACCGGTAATCCAACGCCTGCAGCCTGGCTCAACACGTCTCGCATCACCACGTTATCGGCAATGTATTCGCCATCATCGCTGAATCCCGCGACGCCGCACGCGGCGAGCCCACGCACGTCGACCAGAGCCTGACCCCTCTGTCCGAGGGTCACCGCCGCGATCGGCAGCACCTTCACGCGGGCGTCCGTTTCCAGTATCCGGGCGAAGCTCATGATGCGAGCCGCCGTGTCAAGTGGTGGACGCGTGTTCGGCATACAACAGACCACTCCGAACCCGCCCGCAGCCGCAGCTGCCGTGCCCGTAGCGACGGTCTCCTTGTACTCGAACCCCGGCTCACGCAGGTGACAGTGCAGGTCGATGAATGTCGGCGAGACGACGAGTCCACGGCAATCGATGTGCGCGCAATGCTCAGGCAATTCGGCCGTATGCGTGATAATTCCATCGCGCACCACGACATCGCCAACGCCATCCTCACCGGACAGAGGGTCGATCACCCTGGCGTCGTGAAGCACCACGTTGACTGTTGGTCCGTTCTTCATGTAGCCCCCGCTCGAAAACCGGCAGCCTCCGCATCCTCAGCGGACGCGAACAGCAGCAGGTTCTCCGGACGGATCGCAGCGGCCCACCTGCTGCGCGCCGCATGATACTTCCGCCTGTGGGTCGGTTCATCATACGCCTCGGCCGTGGCGATCACCGGTGGTTCAACCTCATGATCGCAATACCAACATCGCAACCGGGGTGGAGTACCTGCTATCAGCGAGAACTTCCGGGGCAGATAGCGTAACTCGGATGGCTGGCTGGACACACACCGTTCGTTCGGACAACAGATGCCGGTATCGTGCGCGTAGAGGGGATGAGCTATCGGCCGCCATTCCTCTCCGAATCCGTCACGTGGCTCCACTACTCTTGGGCTGCAACCCAGCAGCAGCGAGATAAGCGCCATGCGCACAGGCACACCCTGGTGCGCCTGCTTGAAGTAGAGGCTTCGAGGATCGGAGTCTATTTCAAGCGATAGTTCATCGACGCGTGGCAGTGGGTGCAACACGATGCTGCGCTCGAATCCCTTTCTGCGCAATAGCTTTCTATCGACCACAGGGTAGTCTTGCGGACGAAGATCTCCCTTCTGCGCCTGCATCCGTTCCTTCTGCAGCCGTGTTACGTACAGGGCATCGACCCCCTGATCAAGTTCGAGCTGCGCCGACAGATGCGGCAGCATGGCAAGCTGATGAGGGCTCCGCGGCGTCATATAGAGCGCATCCACCGGAAGCACTCCCTCGCCATCGGATTGCGACAGGACTTCCCCACGCACGAGCTCACCACCGTAGTCGGTTGCCAACTTGCTCAATACGTGTGCGGGAGCGGCGAAACCCGTGCCGGGACGGAACACGATAGTCGCACCGAAACGCGCGAGCGCGAACGCGAGTGAGTGAACGGTTCGACCGTACTTCAAATCACCCCACAGCGCAATGCGCAGGCCCTGCAGACGACCCCGCTCATGTAGCAGGGTATAGAGATCGCACAGCGTCTGCGTGGGATGCTCATGTCCCCCGTCACCTGCATTAATGACCGGGACTCCTGCGTAGTCCGCAACCACGCGTGCGGCCCCTTCCCACGGATGGCGCATCACGATAAGGTCGGCATAGCCACCGACCACCCTCGCCATGTCGGCCAGCGTCTCGCCTTTCGCAAGGGATGTAGCGCCAACGTCTATCGCGCTCACCAATTGCCCGCCAAGACGCAGCATGGCAGTTTCGAACGAAAGCCTGGTGCGCGTGCTTGCTTCGAAGAAGAGGCTGGCCATTATCCTGCCACGGCACGCACCTGCAAACGCAGAACGTTCATTGTCGACTTCCGAGGCGAGGCCGAGAACACAAGCCAACTCTCGATTGGAGAAGTCATCCACACCAGCGAAACTCCGTCCGGCAAGCCCCCGTACAACCTCCTCTGCACTACTCATTCGCGCGCTCCTTCGTCGGAACTTCTACTCACAATCGTGACAGAATCTTCGTTGTCAGTCTCGACCAGCCGCACACGAACCATTTCGTTGCGTGCGCTCGGGATGTTCTTGCCCACGTAGTCCGGACGGATCGGCAATTCACGATGGCCGCGATCGACCAGGACTGCCAGCTGAATGCTACGCGGCCGTCCAAGGTCGACCAGTGCATCCATCGCGGCGCGTATAGTTCGGCCGGTGTAAAGCACATCATCCACGAGGACCACATCCCTATCGGCTATGGCACACGGAAGCGAGTGCCGGGCCTCGGTTATCCTCGTGGCGATCAGTTCCTCGCCCGCAGTGTTCACACCGCCACCACTCAATACCGAAGCTACAGCACGCGCGGTCGCAGGAGTGCGTCGATTCACATGCGAGTGACTCAAGTCGAACCCCACATCATCACGATACGGGATTACATCCAGGGCACCGACCGGCACTTTGCGGTTCTCGTACGCGAGGATGGCATCACGAAGGCGCCCGGCGAGCGGCACACCGCGGGTGCGCACGCCGACAAGCACCACGGTGTCGGCCCCGTGATTGCGCTCAAGGATTTCGTGGGCAATGCGGACAAGCACACGGGCAATATCGGCGGAATTCAGGAGCACCTTCGAATTCATTCACGCGCCTCAAGTCCCGGCAGGGCCAGAGGGCGGCAACTGCGTGAAGAGCTGTACAGAAGAAGCAGTCTCATAACTCCCTTTCCAACCTCGCCGGGTTGATTTAAAGGTCAGGGTATTTTAGCATCCCCCGGCACTTCGGGCCAGAGGGATTGTGCGCCTCGTCTGAGTGGCGTGCCAGAGTATGCACGCTGGTTCCACACAATTCCTTTGACTGTCACTCACTGCCAGTATAGAATCGCATAGTTTGCGCCTGTGAGCGCCTCGCCTGAGTGCGAGCCGTTTCGCGCTATTTTGAATTAGAGCACCCTTACAGACGCCTTGCAAGACGCGGTGCAAAGGAGATTCGACAACATGGCTTACGACGCCACCACTATGAAGGACTGGCAGATTGCTGAAGCAGCCGAAGCCCGGATGCCCACTCCCGACGAGTGGAGGGAACGTCTGGGCCTGAGCGCGGATGAGGTCATTTCGTACGGGAGACTGGCCAAACTCGATTTCCTGAAGATCATGGAACGGCTGCAGAGCCGTCCAGACGGTAAGTACATCGAGATCACTGCCATCACCCCCACTCCACTTGGTGAGGGTAAAAGCACCACGTCTCTCGGGCTGATCGAGGGACTGGGAAAGCGTGGAATGAATGTCGGTGGGTGCCTGAGGCAGCCGTCCGGTGGACCGACGATGAACATCAAAGGAACCGCTGCGGGAGGCGGCAACGCACTGCTCATCCCAATGACCGAGTTCTCCATGGGCCTCACCGGCGACATCAATGACATCACAAACGCACACAACCTCGCTATGGTGGCCCTGACCGCCCGGATGCAGCACGAGCGCAACTACACCGACGACGAGCTGTTGCAGCGGACCGGAATGAGAAGACTGGACATTGATCCCACCCGTGTAGAGGTAGGCTGGGTCATGGACTTCTGCGCACAGAGCCTTCGGAACATCGTCATCGGGCTGGGGGGCCGCATGGACGGCTACACCATGCAGTCCCGCTTCAACATCGCGGTGAGTTCGGAGCTTATGGCGCTGCTTTCCATCGCGACAAACCTCGCTGATCTCAGGGAGCGAATGAACCATATTACGCTGGCCTACGACAAGAAGGGCAATCCGGTGACCGCCGGAGATCTTGAGGTGGCGGGAGCGATGACGGCATGGATGCGAAACACTATCAATCCGACGCTGTGCTCCACGGTAGAGTATCAGCCATGTATGATACACGCCGGTCCGTTCGCCAACATCGCGATTGGACAATCCTCCATCATCGGCGATCGCATCGGACTGAAGCTGTTCGACTACCATGTGACGGAGAGCGGCTTTGCTGCGGACATCGGCTTTGAGAAGTTCTGGAATGTGAAGTGCCGGTACAGCGGCTTGCGGCCGCATGTGTCCGTGCTGACCACCTCCATTCGCGCACTGAAGATGCATGGCGGCGGCCCTGCGGTGGTACCAGGTCGCCCGCTTCCGGAGGAGTATACAAAGGAGAACGTGGGGCTCGTCGAGAAGGGACTCCCCAACCTCATCCACCACCTGCACACCATCAAGCTGTCCGGCATCAGGCCAGTTATATGCATCAACTGTTTCGCAACCGATACGCAGGAGGAGATCAACGTGGTACGTCGTGCAGCGGAACGGCACGGTGCCCGCTGTGCGGCAGCGACTCACTGGGCCGACGGCGGCGACGGCGCGCTCGAACTGGCCGACGCCGTGATCGAAGCTGCCAAAGAAGAGACCCCCTTCGAATTCCTGTATATGAACGATATGAAGCTGCGCGACAGAGTGGAACGCATCGCCCGCACGGTTTACGGGGCCGATGGTGTCGACTGGGCGCCAGAAGCCGAGGCCAAGGCGAAGCAGTTCGAGAGCGATCCCGCATACGACGACTACGCTACTATGATGGTCAAGACACACCTGAGCCTGAGCCACAACCCTACATGGAAGGGAGTACCGAAGGGGTGGACGCTTCCCATCCGCGACATACTGATCTACTCCGGAGCCAAGTTCCTGTGTCCGGTGGCAGGCACGATCAGCCTGATGCCGGGGACGGGCTCGAACCCGGCGTTCCGGGGCATCGACGTAGACACGGACACCGGCAAGGTGAGCGGGCTGTTCTAGTGCTGCCCTGTACAATCGGTATTTCCCGGGATCGAATGCTCCCGCACGGGTATCTGAGTCCATGTGACAACGCAAAGGAGGATCTTCATGAGACTGGATGATGTTCGCAGTATCTCGATAGTCGGTGCAGGCATCATGGGCCATGGCATTGCACAGGTATTCGCACTCGGCGGCTACAACGTCTGCCTGAACGACGCGACACCTGATGCTCTTGACAGGGCGATGGTGCGCATCCGGGAGAACCTGCGCATCTTCAGGGAAAACGGATTCGTCACCGACCCGGAAGCTGATTCCGCGTACGCACGCATCAGCACCGAAGTCGATCTCGAGGCATCGGTCAGGAATGCGGACATCGTCATCGAAGCCATCAAGGAAGATGCCGCACAAAAGCAGGAACTGTTCGAGAAGCTGGACGTGATGTGCCCTCCACACACGATACTCGCAAGCAACAGTTCATCATTGCTCATCAGCGAGTTCGCATGCACCACGAGGCGGCAGGACAAGGTGGTGCTCGCTCACTGGTACAATCCGCCGCACATCGTGCCCGCGGTTGAGGTGATCCGCGGTGCAGGCACCTCTGACGACACGGCCGATCTGGTGTACGACATCCTCAAGAAGGTCAAGAAGTTGCCAGTACGCATCAACAAGGAGATACCCGGGTACCTGCTTAACCGCATACAGATGGCGATGGTGCGTGAGGCGTGGTACCTGTGGCAGGCGGGCGTGGCCAGCGCAGAGGACATCGACCTTGCGGTGAAGGGCAGTATCGGGTTCCGGCTTGCCAGCATTGGCCCCCTCCTGACCAGCGACCTTGGAGGCCAGGATACCTGGTGCGCCGTCTCCAGGTACTTGTTCCCGCTCATCAGCGATGCTCATGTCCCACCGGAGGACTATGTGAAGATGGTCGAGACAGGAAACCTGGGCATGAAGACGGGAAAGGGTTTCTACAGCCATACGAAGGAAGAGTGGGACGCAATCATCGAGAGGCGTGACAAAGAGTTCCTGCAGCGCCTTAAGAACCTTTACTGGGAGTAGTTGACACGTGACGATCGCAGGATGGGTAGGACTATGAATATTCTTATAACCGGCGGCACGGGATTCATTGGCGCACTGCTCGCACGCTCTCATGTTCAACGCGGAGACAACGTCACCATCTTTGACGTTGCGCCAAATATGAATCGCATTCAGGATATTGCAGGTGCAGTCAGGGTGGTGCAGGGCAACCTCTCCTACTCGCCAGAGGTCAATAACGTGGTGCGGGACAACCGGATTGAGCGCATCCTGCATCTGGGCTCGATGCTCAGCGCGCCGTCCGATGCGAATCCCTGGGCTTCTTTCCAGGTTAACGTCATCGGCACAGTAAATGTACTTGAGGCAGCTCGAATGTTCGATGCAGGACCCGTTGTATTCCCAAGCACTATCGCAACGTTCGGGCTGGATACCGACACAGTCGCCGGCGATGCGACCGTCCAGCATCCTACCACGATGTATGGCTGCGGAAAGGCCTATTGTGAGAATCTCGGCCGCTTCTACCGGAACAGGTTCGGCGTTGACTTCCGCGGCATCCGTTTCCCCTCAGTCATAGGCCCTGGCGCAAAGGTGCGGCACGTATCCCAGTACAACGCGTGGATGATCGAGTACCCGCTGAAAGGTCAGCCATTCGAGTGTTTCGTAACCGAGGATACGAGGATGCCCACGATGTATTTCAAGGATGCGGCGCACGCTATTGAAACAGTCGCCAACGCGCCCGCCGAGTCAATCAGAACAGTCAATTACAACGTCGCTGGCATTACCCCAACGGCTTCGGCAAAGGACATCGAAAACGTGGTGAAGAGGCACGTACCGGACGCGAGAATCACGTACGTTCCCGACCCCGTTATCATGAGATACTACCAGACGTTCAGAATAGAGGTCTTCGATGACAGCCGGGCACGAAACGAGTGGGGCTGGTGTCCGGCCTATCCCGACATCGATACCGTCCTGCTTGACTTCAAGGCGGAGTTGGACGAACATCCAGACTGGTACGTGTAAGACTGCGGGAGGCAGCTCCCCGGTGTCACCGCAGTCATAAATGAAGAGGAGGAGAGAGATGGCCAAGAGGATCGTTACCGCAGCCGTTACGGGGGGGATTCATACTCCCACCATGAGCCCGTATCTTCCGATTACCCCGCAGGAGATCGCCGATGACGCCATCAAGGCTCATAAGGCAGGTGCGGCAGTCGTGCACATCCACGCACGGGACCCACAGTCCGGGAAGCCATGTGGAGATATGGACGTATACGCCGAGATATTCGACCGTATTCGCAGCGAGTGCGACCCCGTCATCTGCGCCACCACGGGAGGTAGGATCGGCATGCCGGTGGCCGAGAGGATCAGGGTGGTGCCCACACACCGACCCGAACTGGCATCGTTCAACGCCGGATCGGTCAACTTCGGCCTGTTCGAGATTCCTGAGAGGATGAAGGTCGACGAGTGGCGTTTCGACTGGGAGAAGGACTATCTCTACAGCACCAAGGACATCGTCTACACAAGCACCTTCGCCTCGTTAGAGGAATTCGCACAACTGTTTGCCGAGAACAACGTCAAACCTGAGGCGGAGATCTTCGACAGCGGCATGATCAACAACCTGGCATACCTTGTCCAGAAGGGACTGCTAGAGACGCCCCTGTACCTGCAGTTCGTCATGGGAATACTCGGCGGCATACCCGCAACGATCGAGAACCTGGCATTCCTCGCCCAGACGGCACAACGAGCGTTCGGCGACCAGTTTCAGTGGTCCGTCTGTGCCGCGGGACGCTTCCAGATGCCCATGTGCGTTGCGGGGCTTCTCATGGGCAGCCACGTGCGCGTGGGACTCGAGGACAGCCTGCAGCTGGAACGTGGTGTTCCGGCGAAATCAAGCGCGGAGCAGGTAGATAAGATCATCCGTATCATGGGTGAACTCGGCTACGAACCGGCCACCTCGAACGAGGCGAGAGAGATACTCGGCCTTCCCACACACTGAACTCGGGCGACTGCCGGATAAGAAGGGAGGCTGCAACATTGCTGACGCAACCTCCCTTCTGTCATATCGTCGGGCAACCGTCAATCAAGCGAGAAAGGCGGATAACGATCCGTTGTCAGCAGGAAGGCGTAGGCCGCAACCCGTAGCTCCCAGCGCAGATAGCCGATGACGAAGTCGCGCAACCCCTCCGGGTACCTGCCCGTGAACAGTATCGCGAACCATGCCGCAATAACGCAGATGAGTACGACGAACGCCAGCACCGACAGGATGAACAAGTGCGGGATGGCCAGGAACCACTTAACCAGCGGAAGCCACCTGCTGAGGTCGTTCGCCGCGTCTGGATAGGCGATATCCAGATGCACCGCTTGTTCCTCGTCCGTCGATGGATACTCGTCCCGCAGCAAAGCCATGTAGGCACCAACGCGCATCGAAAAGCGCGTGACAGCGAGGTTCCAATCGAACCACCAGCGGGGATACTTCTGCCGGAACAGGAGCATGAGCACCGTAGGCAGGATCACGAAGCCCGCAATCGGAATCTCGAGTCCCCACGGGGAGTTGTACCAGCTGAATGACGCTCCACCAAGTAGTCCAAGGATGATGAGAATCGGAATCGCGACGAACGGACGGAAGAACGTCGTCAGCTTGTCCCGCTCACCGACAAAGGGATCGATCACCAAACTGACAGGATAGGTTTCGGCACTATTCAAGCGCAAGACCTCCTCTTAACACGCGATGGAAAAGGCATACCGGGGAATACTTGCGCAACAGAAGTTGCATGTCAAGTGTCGGGATGCTTTCGCGGCATGAAGTGCCTGCAGTCTGCCAGATCGCATCTCGAGGATGCGTCCTGCTCCTGTGACGCGCTCATCGGCATATCACTGCCCGGAGGGCCGCAGACGGAAACAAATGAGTAGCAGCGCCATTCCCACGACAGCCACCACAATGCCGTAAAGCAAGAGCGGGTGTGAGACCCGGCTGATGAAGTCCGGAAGCGCAGCCGTAAGCTCGGCGGGCGCATCCGGCGGCAGGACTCTGTCTGGAAGTAACGCACGCACTGCGAGCGCTGTGGCAAGGCTCAGGACCCCTCCGAGAAGAAGCGCTGCCCCGGTGAATCCCGCGATCGGTCGCCCCCGCCAGCGGTACATGAATGCGATGAGAAGAACCATCGCGATGGAAATCACAGGTAGTACACGCAGACTCGTCATCGCGTACCCGGTGACTTGCCGGGCCGTGCGCAACTCAGCCATCGTGTCCTCACCAAGAAATGTCTCATCGATCACGATGCTGTCGGGAAGCCCCTCATCTATCTCCCTGATCACCTCCCGGGTGAATGCCTCCATGTGCTGATCAGGAACCGGAGGGAACCCCTCCGGCCGTGGGCCCTGAGCGATTTCAGCGAGACGCATCGTCAGATACTCCTTCGCCTCAACGAAGGAGATGACCGCATACAACTCCTGCTGCCCCTTCAGGTACGCGCTGACGGCTCGAACGAGCTTATTCACCTGTTCCTTGGCCCAGACCTCAAGATCTGCTGCGCCCTCCTCGATAATCGGAATCAGGAATGTGGCTTCGGGTGGAAGCTCCTGAATCATCTGGTCAGCCACCATGAAGTGCACGTCGATCTCCTCTACCTCCGAGATCATGAAGTCCGGACTCAGGACGGTCTGAGAAATGGCGAAGATGACGCCAAAGGTAACAACAGAGATGGCGAGGATAAGAGCACACAGACTGGAGATGATTATTCTCAAGACTGTCATATCGTATCTTCACGTACCATGCGCGAGCCGACGGTCCGCTCAGAAGCGCGAACCATCGTGCGCCGAACACTTGGTTTCATGATGACAAGTGTCGCCATCACGCCAGTGGCTTTGACGATAACAGACTAACAACGGCACGCCACTCAGGTCAATGCGTGAATCGCAGAAGGAACAATCAGACCGTACGTGAGACCTGGAATCGCTTGCTCACAATAACGAGACAGTCACCGCAATCAGTCCAGGCTCAAGCGGACAGACGTCGATCGTACTCCAGAACTGCATGGAGTAGCACATCCGCACCTGCTGTCAACTGCTCGGGATTGACCGATTCAGCCTCGTTGTGACTGATACCATCCAGACACGGAACAAAGATCATCGCCGTGGGAGCTACGCGGGCAACATAGAGGGCGTCATGTCCGGGGCCGGACACCATCTCCCGATGGCTATGGCCAAGCTTCTGTGCGCTGTCCCGAACGACGCTCACACACGTCTCATCGAACCGCATGGGCATCATCTTGAGCACATTCTGCAGCGAGATGTCGGTACGGGTGTCCTCAGCAGTCTGTCTCACCAGTTCGTCCGCCTCCTCCCCCATCGCCAGTAACTCCTGTCCATGGGGATGACGGAGATCGATGGTGAAGAAGGTTTGACCCGGAATTACGTTACGCGAGTTGGGCGTGACCTCAACCAGCCCTACAGTCGACATTCCATCAGGGCCATGACCAAGGGCGATCCTGTTGAGGCCATCCGTGATCCGTGCACAGGCGAGCATCGCATCCTTCCGCAATCGCATGGGCGTGCTCCCCGCGTGGTTTGCGCGTCCGGCGACCGAGACCTCATACCAGAGCTGACCCTGGGCGCCCGTCACCACACCGATTGTCTTCCCCTCAGACTCAAGTATCGGACCCTGCTCTATATGAAGCTCGAAGTAGCCCGCCAGACCGTGATTGCCGACCGCAACCTCGCCGAGATATCCAATACGCTCCAGTTCCTCTCGGAACGTCCTACCCTCACGATCTCTCGTGTTGTAGACAGACTCAAGCGTATAGACGTTCGCGAAGGCGCCTGACGCGAGCATAGCCGGAGCGAATCTGGATCCCTCCTCATTTGTCCAATCGATGATCTCCAGCGGCGCCTCGGTGATGTATCCATGCTCCTCCAGGGTACGGAGAATCTCAAGACCGGATAGCACTCCAGCGATACCGTCGAACCTGCCACCGAGGGGCTGCGTATCGAGATGACTTCCCACTGCTATGGGATCACGCGAGTTGTCTCTGCCGGGGCGCCGAGCGAAGATGCTGCCTGCCTCGTCGACCGTTATCGTGCAACCCACAGCCCTGCACGCGTGCACAAACCAGTCGCGGACCTCCCGGTCCAAGTCGGTCAGGGTCAGCCGGGTGATGCCGCCCCCAGGTGTTGCGCCTATCTTTCCCGTCTCGACAATCGTTTCCCAGAGACGGCTTCCATTAACGTGAATCTCCTGCATGACTCCCCCTTGCGTTTTCAGCATGCCATGATGACACGCCTGCGTAGTAGCGCAACGATTCTATCATCTCCAAAACCGCAGGTGGGACTGCAGTGAGAGTGAACCGTCAACTGTGGACGCAGAACGAGTTGAATAGGATAGAATGCTCCCAGTTGCTGTGTCACCGTGCTCCCGTTGAAGCACCAACGCGAGAGGAGGAAGGAACGAATGGCTAGGACAATCATCACCGCCGCAATAACCGGCGCGATTCACACTCCGACGATGAGCCAGTACCTGCCGATCACACCCGAAGAGATAGCAGACCACGCGGTGGGCGCGTATGAAGCAGGTGCTGCTGTTGTACACATTCACCCCCGCGACCCTGAGACGGGCAAGCCGACGTCCGATCTGAACATATTCGGCGATGTCATCAACCGCATCCGGAGCCGATGCAACGTGGTCATCTGTGCCACCACCGGGGGCGGGCTTGGCATGTCCATAGAGGAACGTGTCGCAGTTGTCCCCACCCACAAGCCGGAGCTTGCCTCGTTCAACGCGGGGTCCATCAACTTCGGACTCTTCGACATCCCGGCGCGCATGAAGATCACCGAGTGGAAACACGAATGGGAGCTGCCGTATCTCGAGATGACGAAGGATTTCGTATTCCGGAACACATTTCAGTCCCTGGAGCAATTGCCGCAGATCTTCGAGCAGCAAGACACCAAGCCCGAGGCCGAAGTCTATGACTCCGGCATGATCAACAATCTGCGCTACCTGGTGGATCGCGGTTTCCTGAAGACGCCTGTGTACGTCCAGTTCGTGCTCGGCATCATGGGCGCTATGCCAGCCTCCATTGAGAACCTCATGTTCCTGCTGCAAACGGCACGGCGCACATTCGGGGATGACTTCGTGTGGTCGGTCTGCGCCGCAGGCCGGTTTCAGATGCCGCTCTGCACCGCAGGACTCCTGCTCGGAGGCAATGTCCGCGTCGGCATGGAGGACAACCTGTGGCTCGAGAAGGGAGTGCCGGCAAAGACGAGCGCGGAACAGGTTGCCAAGATTCGACGCATCGCGCAGGAGCTTGGCATCGAGGCCGCAACTCCTGATGAGGCACGAGAGACACTCGGGCTGCGAAAAGGCTGAGTCCCTCGAGGCGCAGAGAAGCGTCCCCGGGGTAACACCCGGCAACAAGAGTGACAGGAGGAACACTGGTTTGGCGAAGCTACTCTGGGAAGCATCTGATGACGTGAAGCAGAACGCGAACATCACCGCATTCATGCAGGCGGTCAACGAACGCTACGGCACCTGGTTCACCAATTATCAGGAACTGTACAACTGGTCGGTCGACCACATTCCGGACTTCTGGTCGCTCGTCTGGGACTACGCCGGAACCATCGCATCGAAGAAGTACGACCAGGTCGTCGATGACCCATACCGCATGCCGGGCACGAAGTGGTTCAGCGGCGCGCGGATGAACTTCGCCGAGAACCTTCTGCGCCGAAACGACGACCACCTCGCATTCATCTTCAGGGGCGAAGACCGTGCAGTGCAAAGGATGACGTACGCACAACTGAGAGCAACTGTTGCGGGACTGGCAACCGCCCTTCGGGGAACAGGTGTCCGGCCGGGCGACCGCGTCGTCGGCTACATGCCCAACATGATACAGACTGCAGCCGCAATGCTGGCGGCAACAGCCCTCGGCGCCACGTGGTCTTCCTGCGCCACCGACATCGGCCCACAGGCGGCAGCCGAAAGGCTGGGCCAAGTGCGCCCTAAGGTCATGTTCACCGCAGATGGCTACTACTACAAGGGCAGGCGCTTTGACGTGCTTCCGCGGGCGGCCGAGCTGGCCCACGCCATTCCGTCCCTCGAGAAGGTGGTGGTCGCACCATACGAGATGGGGCACCGTACCGACGTCGCTGCAATCCCCAACGCAGTGCACTGGGACGACTTCGCTATGCCGGATGCGAGCGGCAGCATTGATTTTGAGCAGTTACCCGCCGACCACCCCGTCTACATCATGTTCTCGTCCGGCACCACGGGCAAGCCCAA
>PUON01000086.1 GCA_003552125.1 Dehalococcoidia bacterium
GGTACCTCATTGATGAAACCTACACCGGACTGGTAATGGCACCGGCGCAGAATGTGGTCGTGGTGAAGCCTGCGAACGCTGACGAGATCTCGCAGATTCTGAGACTGGCGAATGAGCAGGGTTTCCCTGTATATCCCCGCGGCGGAGGCACCGGCGTCTGTGCCGGTGCAATCCCCACCCGGGACGGTGTCGTGGTATCGCTCGAACGGCTGGACAAGGTTCTGGAGGTTGACAGGGAAAATCTGATGGTTGTCGCCGAAGCTGGAGTTACCCTTTCGCAGTTGCTTGAGGCAGTTGAAGCTGAAGACCTGCTGTTTCCTCCCCATCCTGGCGACGAGGGAGCGCAACTGGGCGGACTCGTTGCCTGCAACGCCGGTGGCACGCGGGCGGTCAAGTACGGCGTGGTTCGCAATTACGTGAAAGGCCTTGAGGTCGTGCTTCCTACCGGAGAGATCGTCACAATGGGAGGAAAACTGCTCAAGAATAATACCGGTCTAGACCTCATGCACCTGCTCATCGACAGTGAGGGAATCCTGGGCATTATTACCAGGGTCATTCTGCGACTCTACCCCCGGTTTGCCGGTCCGGCCACATTGGTCGTTTCATTTGACGACCGTCACGGCGCAATAAGGAGCGTGCCGAAGATTCTGCAGAGCGGAGTCATTCCGATGGCGATCGAGTACGTCGATCGTGATCTGATGGAGGATACCGCCAGATACCTTGGGACCAACTGGCCTGTAACCAAAGGCAGGGCGCACCTCATTGTCATCGTGACCGGAACCAATGAGGATGACGTGTATGAACAGTGTCAGCTGATCTCCGAGGTATGCGAGGCCAATGGTGCGGTCGACACGCTTATAGCTGAGAGCCGGGAGGAGCAGGCCCACATACTCCACATTCGCAGTGAGGAGAGCATGACGTATAAGGCTGATCTTGCGGAAATACTCGACGTCACCGTGCCTCCTGCGGCGGTCGGAGATATGATGGATGCGGTGGAGAAACTTGCGTCCGAGTATAATACGAAGATACCTATGGTGGCACACGCAGGGGATGGCAATTTTCATCCACACCTGATGCTGGAATTGAAGCAGCGCGGCCTGGACAAAGAGGTGAAGAGAAAGATATACGCCAGGGCAGTCGAGCTCGGAGGCGTCATCAGTGGTGAGCACGGCATAGGCAAGACGAGACTTGGCGAAATCGAGATGTCGATTGATCCCAAATCTCTGGAACTAATGAGGGGATTGAAGACACTCTTCGACCCCAACGGGGTACTGAGCCCGGATTCCGCCATCAAGTAGTGTTTGGAATAAAGCACCCCTCAGCGGCGGGGTGCACGAACTGTGCTAAGGAGGAACGAAGCAAGATGATTGATGTTGAAGGGTTGAAGAAGGTAGTTGGCGAAGACTGGGTGATCACTCAGCGTGATCAGATGCAGACATATCTCTATGACGAGACGACTCCGCACCAGAGACTTGAACCAGCAGAGAACGTTGTGGTGGTCAAGCCTGCAACTGCGGAGGAGGTTTCTGAGATTCTCAAGCTGGCCAACCGCGACAAGACGCCGGTCTATCCTCGCGGTGCGGGCACGGGTCTTGTGTGTGGCGCCATGCCGACACAGGATGGCATTGTCGTCTCGATGGAGCGCTTTGACAAGGTGGAGGAAGTGGACAGGGAGAACCTCATGGTTGTTGCCGAGGCCGGCGTGACGCTGGCGCAGCTGCTCGAGGCTGTGGATGAGGCTGACCTGCTCTTCCCTCCCCATCCTGGCGATGAAGGCGCCCAGGTTGGAGGAATGATCGCTGCCAATGCCGGCGGTTCGCGAGCGGTGAAGTACGGGGTGGTACGGCAGTATGTGAAGGGACTGGAGGTAGTCCTGCCGACCGGAGAGATTGTGACGATGGGCGGCAAGCTGCTGAAGAACAACACCGGACTGGATCTGATGCACCTGCTGATCGACAGTGAGGGAATTCTCGGCATCATCACCAAGGCGACCATGCGGCTGTACCCGAAGTTCTCGGGAACCGCTACTCTGGTGGTATCGTACGATGACCGCCATAAGGCAATTAACACGGTGCCGAAGATTCTGCAGAGTGGCGTTATTCCGATGGCCATCGAGTACGTTGATCACCATGTGATCACGATGTCTGCAGAGAACCTGGGCATGAAATGGCCCGCGAACAACGGAACGGGCCACCTGATACTGATTCTGGCAGGCGCCAACGAGGATGACGTGTACTTCCAGGCTGAGACCATGTCCGAGGTATGCCAGGCGAACGGGGCTGTTGATGTCCTTATCGCCGAGAGGCAACAGGAACAGGCGGATATCCTGAAGATTCGCAGCGAAGTGTACTCGGCCATGAAGGCGCACATATCCGGCGATTCGGACATCACGGTACCTCCGGCTACTCTCGGAAAGATGCTCGATTCGCTGGATGAAATTGCGAAGAAATACGATACGAAGATCTCCACTATCGCTCACGCCGGGGACGGCAACTTCCATCCGTACATGTTGAAGGAGTTGGCCGAGCGAGGTCTGATGGAGGAAGTGAAAGAGGAGATCTACAAGGCTGCTATTGCGCTCGGCGGTGTAGTAACCGGAGAGCATGGCGTTGGCAAGATACGGCTCAAGTACCTCGACTACATGCTGGATGCAAAACAGGAAGAGCTGATGCGGGGCATCAAGACGTTGTTCGATCCGAACAACATCCTGAATCCCGGCACGGCGATTAGGTGACCCGTGAGAAATGTTGACTTTGAACTCCCGTATGGATCTTCGAAGATAAGGATTCGCGTTCCTGAACGAAACCTTTCGTATGTCCTTGAGCCCCGGCGGGAGCCGGGGCTCAGCGACGAAGGGGTTGCGATTACCGGCGCGTTGCGCAATCCGGTCGGCCAGAAGCCGCTGGCAGAGGCGGTAAGCCCCGGAGATCGCGTCGTAGTGATCGTCACCGACAATACGAGAGCGTGTCCCGACGATCGTATACTGCCTCCTCTGCTGGAGGAGCTTCAGCGCGTTGTCGCTCCTGACCAGATAACCATCATCGTGGCTCTTGGATTACATCCGCCACTGGATCGTGATCAATTATGTGCCTTGCTTGGAACCCATATCGTTGAAGGTTACCGGGTCGTCAATCACGACCCGGATTCGGTAGTCAACATCGGCACTACGACCAGGGGAACACCAGTGGACATAAACCCGCTGGTAATTGATGCTGACTTCAGAATATCCACGGGCTTCATTGAGCCTCACTTTTTTGCCGGCTTCTCCGGAGGGCGAAAGAGCATCGCGCCGGGTGTGTTCGGACTCAATTCTGCCTATGTGAATCATGGGTATCGGATGGTAGCGGATCCATGTGCTCGTGCGGGAGTGCTGCGGGGAAACCCGATCCATGAAGACATGGTTGAACAGGCCAGAATGGCGCAGCTGGATTTCATCGTCAACGTGTTGTTGAACGATGACAAGCAGATTACCCACGTATTCGCGGGCGACATGGAAGCGGCTCACGAGGCCGGATGCGCCGCCGCGCTGCAGATAGTAGGTGCTCGCGTACCACACCGGGTTGATATTGCGATCACAACGAATAGCGGTGCGCCGCTGGATCTCGACCTGTACCAGACCGTTAAAGGGATGGAGAACGCTTCCCGCGTCACGCGCGACGGTGGTGTTGTAATCAGCGCATCCAGTTGCGAGTGCGGGGCCGGACCGCAGGCATTCATTGACCTCCACCAGTCCTGCGGAGGACCGGTCGAGGTGCTGCAGAAGATCCGCCGTGAGGAGCCTGTGGGCGTGCAATGGCAGAACCAGATACTGGCGCGTATTCAGATGCGAAATCACCTTATGCTTCGTTCGACGCTCGCGGATGACCTGGTGCGTTGCATGGGCATCGAGCCTGTGCACGATCTTGATGCTGCGGTGAGTCGAGCGATCGACCTGTTTGGTCCCGATGCAGAGATCGCTGTCATCCCGCAGGGACCGCTGGTCCTACCCCTGATTGAGTGAGTAGCTGCAAAGAGTCGGCTGATGTGCACAGGCCCAGCAGGTCGCGTAAACGCCCCTGTGCATTCATAATATATAGCAGGGAGGATTAAGAGATGAGAAGCGACATTGTGAAGCAGGGAATTGAGAGGGGTGTGCACAGGGCTCTGTTGTACGCCACGGGGGTGGATGATTATGAGATGGGGTTGCCTTTTATCGGCGTTGTCAACAGCTTCACCGAAATTGTTCCCGGTCATGTGCATCTGCGCACTATAGCTGACGCGGTCAAGGCTGGCGTCCGCGAAGCCGGAGGGACTCCGTTCGAGTTCAATACCATCGCCGCATGCGACGGTGTTGCCCAGGCGCACTCAGGCATGCGTTACGTGCTGCCCACCCGCGAGGTGATCGCCGACTCCATTGAATTGATGGTCGAAGCCCACCAGTTCGACGCACTTGTCTTTATACCCAACTGCGACAAGATTGTACCCGGCATGCTCATGGCAGCGGCGCGACTGAATATTCCCTCGATATTCGTCAGCGGCGGGCCTATGTTCGCAGGCAGGATGCCGGATCAGATGGATGTTGAGCTTGATTCCGGCATGCTGTTCGCGGCTGTGGGTGAAGTGGCACGCGGAGTTTTATCAGTCGAGCGAATGCGCGCGATGGAGCACTGTGTCACTCCCGGATGCGGCAGCTGCTCAGGCATGTGGACCGCCAACACGATGAACTGCCTCACCGAAGCGTGCGGGTTGGGGCTGCCAGGGAATGGAACGATTCCCGCCGTGTTCGCACAGCGTATCTGGCTCGCCAAACAGGCGGGTCGGCAGGTGCTCGACCTTCTCGCGAAGGGCATCCGTGCCCGGGATATCCTCACACCCGAAGCACTCCGCAACACCTTTGTGATGGATATGGCTATGGGTGGCAGCACTAACTCGGTGCTGCACATGCTATCAATCGCGCATGAGGCGGGAATTCCTTTCTCCATAGATGAGCTGAACACCATCAGGGCCGGTACCCCGCAGCTTGCGAAGCTGGCCCCTGCATCGAATTACCACATCGAGGATTTCTATTACGCAGGTGGCGTGCAGGCCCTGGCGTCACGGATTACCGATCTACTCGATACCGGTGTGATGACCTCGACCGGCAAGACTCTGGCAGAGAACCTCGAGTCCGCCAAAGTATGGAACGATGACGTAATCAGGCCGCGCTCCAACCCATACCGTGAGACGGGTGGTCTGACGATTCTCTACGGGAACCTGGCACCGGACAGTGCGGTGGTGAAAAGCGGTGCGGTAGCTCCGGAAATGCTGGTACACCGCGGACCGGCCCGGGTCTTTGACATCGAGGAGGATGCGGCGAAGGCACTCGCCGATCAGCTGATCAAGCCCGGCGATGTTGTGGTGATACGGTATGAAGGCCCAAAAGGTGGTCCGGGGATGCGCGAGATGCTTGACTGTACTGATATGCTGAAGGGACTGGGCCTGGACAAGGAAGTTGCGCTGGTCACCGACGGTCGTTTCTCCGGGGCAACCAGCGGGGCGTCGATCGGCCACGTTTCACCTGAGGCAGCCGAGCGAGGGCCTATCGCTGCGGTCCGTGAAGGGGACATTATCAGCATTGACATACCTAACTGTCGACTGGATGTGGAGGTGTCTGATGATGAGTTGCAGAGGCGACTGGCCGATGTGCCGCCATTCGAGCCACGTGTCAAGACCGGTTATCTGCTGAGATATGCGGAGAAGGTATCCTCAGCGAGCAAAGGCGCCATAGTCGGGTAGTCCAGCTGAGACGCTCCTTGTGCAGTACGGACACTCTGAACGATCGCGGCACAGTGCCGGTGTGGCTGAGGAATGGGGCGATATGACGCGGCTGCATGTTGCTATTGACAACTGCGCTGAGCCGTACGTATACTGTGCACAAGAAGAGAGTTTCTTTCACCGGGATTGATGCCACCAGCAATACCTACTCCTGACGTATCGACAGTCCAATTCTTTAGTAGGAGGTAAGAAGTGAGCAAGAAAGTAGTCTGGTCTCTCATCGGCGCGCTTGCGATAGTCAGCTTGCTGGTTGTCGGCTGTGCGCCGGACGAGCCCACC
>PUON01000130.1 GCA_003552125.1 Dehalococcoidia bacterium
CTCCAAGGGATATGCCGATCAGGGTTACGTCATCAAGTCGAAAATAGTCAAGGATGGCGGCAGTCGGCCTCTCCCATTCGTGGGTCATCTTGTGACCGTACTGATGCAGACTGGTCCCCTGACCATGCCCATCGAACATGATTAACTCGTAGCCGCGGTCAACAAACAGACCGACGAAGGAGATGAACTCTTCAACGAAGGAATCACCGCCGCCATGCAGGACGACTGTCCCTCTCTTCTCCCCCGTCGGCCTGAGGCGCAGTGCGTGGAGGTACGATCCCTGGTAGGGAACCCTGAATCTCTCGATTTCTTCATCACCGAAGAACTCGTAAAAGAGGGTGATGAACCTCCTGGAGAGATCTCTTTTCTGCGGATCTGTCGAGTAGGTGAAGAACTCGGCCGCCCGGTAGGCGAATGCGGCGTTCAGAATTCGTCCTTCCTTCTCCGCCTCTTCACCGATCATGGTGAATTCCCTCTGCCAGCTCCCAAGGTCGCTGATTTTCGGTGCAGCACTTTCCATGTCCTCCCGGCGCAGGTAGCCCTCATGGTAGAACCTGTTCATCTGGAAGTTCATGAACCTCAAAGGGTGGAAGCTTTCGTAGCCCACGGGCATTTCGATACCGTACTTCTTCTCGAATGTGCTGATCATTTTCCCATTTCTCCTTTTCTCGTCGACTTACTGTGCCTGGTTCCTCCTCGGCTGATGCTGCATACTTCCTCCTCTTCGTTGAGCGCTTCTCTGTTCACATATTGCTGTGTTTCCCAAACGTGATCCGTCCTCATCACTGCCCGCCCCGGCAACTTCCCAATCCAGCAGCAGCAGTTCGGCTGCATCTTTCCCCTCAGTGATGCACCACACTTCCGGCTGTCGCTCAGGCATCAGGCGATCACACGAAACAGTGTGCCAAGCAGCCAGCCAAGCGCGAGGCAACCCGGGAACGTCAGTATCCATGTGCGAACGATATTGCCCGCGAGCGTCCACCGCACCGCGGACAACCTCTTCGTTGCACCCACACCCATGATGGCCGTGCTCACGCAGTGCGTCGTGCTCACCGGGATCCCAAGGTGAGATGCAACCTCGATGATGGTGGCTGCGGAAGCCTCGGCGGCAAATCCGCTCGACGGGTTAAGAGCGGTCATCTTGAGGCCCACCGTCCGGATCACCCTCCGGCCACCCACTATGGTGCCGAAGCTGATGGCCGAAGCCGAGGCGATGACCGCCCAGAACGGAATCTCAAGTTCAGTGGACCCGGAATGGACCATCAACCCCATCGCGATGAGTCCTATCGGCATCTGTCCATCGTTCTTGCCGTGGCTGTAGGCCAGGAAGGCGGCCGAGGCTACCTCGAGCTTGCTGAACAGCGTGCGCACCATCGCCGGTCTCTTCCGCTTGAACACCCAGATGATCAGCAGGAAGACGGTGAATCCACCGGCGAAACCCAGCACCGGTGCGATGGCCACTGCCGAGAACACCGTGCCCAGCACACGCCACTGGATGATGGACGGGTTGCCGTGCGCCAGTGCTGCGCCTACCATGCCTGCTACGAGTCCGTGGGTCAGGCTCACCGGCATGCCCTTGAACGTGGCGGTGACCGTCCAGATGATGACGGCGAATACGCCACCAAGCACAATGCTCACGGTCATCGCCTCAGGAATGATGATGCCTTTGCCGATGGTCATCGCCACTGCCGTCCCCGTGGCCGCTCCCAGGAACTCACAGATGCCCGCCATGATCAGGGCGCTCCTCGGCGAGAGGTTTCGCGTGCCGATCACGGTGGCAATCGAATTGGCTGCGTCATTTGCGCCGTTCGCCACACCGAAGACGATGGCCGCAGCTATGACGATCACGAGAGTTAAGGAGACGTCAGGCATGCTTCAATACGATTCCTTCCAGAGCGTTCGCAACGTCTTCTCCCAGGTCCGTGGCGTTTTCCAGGTGCTGATAGAGTTCCCGCCACTTCATGACTTCCAGCGCCTCCATGTCAGACTCGAACAGCTCGGCCTGTGCCGCATGATGTACCGCGTCCGCCTCATTCTCGAAGCGGTTGATATCAACGCAGGCCCTGAGTATGCTGGAGAACTGCTTGCGGTTCCGCAGGTGTGGCATCGTCTCATGGAGCCGGGTCGCGATGCACAACAAGATTCTGGCGAGTTCTTTCGCCCGTTCGGTGGGCTCCGGCATACGGTAGAGCACAAGCGTTCTCGCGGCCGCCTCAACGAAGTCCATCACGCTGTCAAGCGTGTGCGCCAGAGCCGCGATGTCCTCACGGTCTATCGGCGTGACAAACGACCTGTGAAGACGTTTGATCACCTCATGTGTGATGGAATCGCCTCTTTCTTCCATGTTCTTAATCTCCGTGGCACGGGCTTCTTTGTCCACCGTGCTGTCATCGAACATGTCCACCAAGGCCTTGGAGGCCGCCAGCAGGTTTTCCGTGTCGTGCTCGAACAGGTCAAAGAACCTCGTGTCTCTTGGAGTCAGATTGAATCGGCTCATACGATCCTCCCCATCTCATTGTCTCTGTGTGACTGAATCCGTGAATAGCTGATTCTGCATAAGACTCCCCTCTCTCATAAGTGCTTCTATGATCACGGGTAGGCAGTGTGGCCAGGCGTTTCAGCCACCTCGATTTTCGTTCCTACATGCACCCTGCCTGCGGTTGTCGTAGTGTCCGGGCTTTTTCGAGCGGAATCTGCGTATGGTGTCGCAGAGCTGCCATGGCGGTTCATTCTTGTTCACGTAGCCGTGTGCGCCAGCCTCCAGTGCCGCCCGCCGTGCCTCAGGGTGGCTGCTCAGGACGATGATCACCATGCGCGGGCACATCACCTTCATCTCTTGAACCAAGCGATCGCTGCCGGCTCCGGCAAGTTCCCAATCCAGCAGCAGTATCTCGGGACAGCGCTCCTGGACATGCATCAGCAGTTCGGCTGTGTCTCCCGCCTCGGTGATGCACGACAGTTCCGGCTGCTGCTCAAGCATGAGGCGCAGCGCAGAACGGACGCTTGGCTGGTCATCGGCGATAAGAATCATCATCATCAGTCATCCTGAAGTGTGGTTCTGTTGATGGTGTAAGTATGAAGCGAGGTGCCCGCCTGAGAGACCAATCGCCGGATGGGTTTGCTGCCTGATCGCAAGGCTGGTTTGCTACCTGGTCAGGTGACCAGTGCATGTTCGAGCGCTGCTGTGGAGGTCTCGGCGCCTGCCGTCATCAATCCGGCAACAGTTCACGAAAGCACCCCGGACGAAACGAGAGCCGGATCTAACCCGGCTCTCGTAGCATCCTGCAGTAGCGAACTGGCACAGCAGACTGACTTTCAGACCTTCGGACACTTCACCGGAAGTCCATTGACTCACGATTGCGGGTTTCCAGCGTCGTGGTCACGCAAGTAAGACCAAGGCCAGCCCGATACCAGCGGTGAAGAGCAGTATCACAGCTATCGTCTGCGCCATCTCCCTCACGCCAGCCACCCAGGCAATCGTCACACTTGCGATCGACTTCACCACAACCAACAGCACGATTCCGGTTTGAGCAGCTGTCGAATGGATTGCCACCCCTGTAGCGTTGACCACCATCAGCAGGACAGCAACAACCGCGCCGAACACCAATGCGGTCCGCACCCGGAACGGGGTCTTCAGTTCGACGTTCGGTGCCCCTCGATCCCGTATGCGGAACCACAGCAGAACCGACACCCCAACTCCCACGGCTGTCATTGCGACAAAGGGAATGAGCAGCGAAATAGCGAGTGGAATATCGACGAACCAGACGACGACGAGCGTCTTGGGAAACAGCATCGTCGACGCGATCGCGGCAGCCATCGTGTAGACCAGTGTGAATTCCGGGTGCCTCTTGGCCTGCTCAGCCAGCGACACGACTGCCATATTAGGAGAGAAACAGCCGCCTATCGCTCCGGTGATCAGGATCGCCTTAGTCGGACGGATGACCCTGGCGAGAAGGCACCCCAGCAAGCCCAATCCGGCTACAAAGACCACCGCCATCCACACCAGCCGGGGGTTCAGGCCGAACAATCCGGCGAACTCCCTGTCAGGAAGCAGAATGAGGATCCCAACCAGTGTCAAGAACTTCAGGGATGCTTTGAGGTCATCGCGACTAAGTGTGTGCAGCAGCCCTTGTACTTGTGTGGACATCACTATGGCTGTTCCTCCTCTTCATTCTGTTCGGCTTCGAGCAACTCCACGACGCCACGATATCCATCCACTCGAACCCGCTGTCCTGACTTGAGCTTCTCGGTGGCGTCGGCCACGACAACCGACGGGATGCCATACTCACGCGCTACCAACGAGCCGTGGGTCATTACGCCGCCAACACTGGTTATCAGTCCGGCTGCATTGAGAAAGAGAGGCGTCCAGCCCGGATCAGTGTGGGGCGCGACAAGTATCTCGCCGGATTCCAGCATGGCGTCGCTCGGCTCATATATGACGCGGACAATGCCTTCAGCAACGCCTCCTGATGTGGGTATCCCCGCGAGTCCATCGAGATTGTCGTCTCTGCTGGCATCTCCACCAGATATCTCGCCGTCGCTGGTGATTACTGCCGGGGCACGAAGCCGTGTGTGCTGCTGGTAATCGACACGGCGGCTCTCCAGGTCCAGTCCGAGAGGTTTGGCGGGATGCTCCAGCGCCGACAGCAGTTCATCGAAGGTGAAGAGCCAGACGTCATCGGCGTCACGTAGTCCGCCTTCGCGCTCGAGCATCTCTCCTGCCGCCAGAACCTGCCATCGCATCTCGGCCAGCAACTGCGACAAAGCGTACTTGGTAATCTCGCGCATCGAGATGTAGCTCCGATACCGCAGGGCAAACGGCCGGACAAGCCGCCGACGAATGGACCCTAGCGGTCCGGTACCGGCCAATTGCTCGAGACGGCTGATCTCCTCCTCAGCTGCCAGCTCCAGGCGCTCCAGGTGCTTTCGGTGAGCGCCCCACTGGCCCGACTTGAGCGAAGCCTGGATCGATGCCAGCAGTGAGGAGGGGTCCTCGTTGTACCGTGGACGACTGAAGTCGATCTCAGCCGGCGCCCTGAATCCATATCTTTCGAGGAAGGCGGCGAATTCACTGGCGAATCTGGCGCCACCTTCGATTCCGAGAATCGTCTTGTCATCCGCGCCGCTCGTCATGGACTGCTCGACGGCAGGGATATCACGAACAATGTCGGCAATGTCGCCGAGCTCGAGCATCATTGCGGTGGTGACGTTATCCCGCAACCCTCGTTCGAGAGGCTCGAAGCTCCCCTCCGATGCCGGGCATACGCGCCTCAATGCCGCCCTGTAGAAGTAGATGTTCCACAGCTTGAGTGCTTGTCGGAACCCATCCCATGTCCACTTACGGTTCACTTCGAGCGTAAGCCGGATGCGGTCGTGCGGCGTGGCGCCGGAGCGAATTACACCAATCATCTTCCGGGCGGATCTATCAGCCCACTTGCGGCTTCGATGAGGTGCCAGCGCGTACGACCCACCGATCAGCCCCCGCAGAATGCTTCCCGTCACTCCCACGGCGTTGAACGAGAGCCTTATCACCGCACCGAGCATCCGAGGCGGCGAGAATCCGCGGAGCAACGATGCTCTGGCAAGCTCATCACGTCTTCGTTCGCGCACGGCCCTGAGCTGGACGATGGCCTGACGATCGAAGTCCCCGAGTGCCTCGAACAGCTTCGCAGCACGCCGCTCCGATCTCAGGAACGTGGTGAGGTCGATGTACACCAGGCCACCCGCCGTCGCAACCATCGGATTTGAAGTGGGGCGCAAACCCAGTACTTCAAGGGTCGTTCTAATGGTCCGCAGCCAGTAGTCAACAACCAGTGGGGGCATCGCCCGTGTCATGCCTTGTCGATGATTGAAACTGTAGTAAACGTGCAACGCGCCATCCTGAGGCGGTGGTACGGGAACCGGGAACAACGTGGTGATGGGTCGGGCCTGCAGCATCCAGAACCGTCC
>PUON01000153.1 GCA_003552125.1 Dehalococcoidia bacterium
ATTCTTCGCCCGGCGGCATGCCCGGCGCGGCTGCACATCCAGCCACTGCAAGCACACCTACCAGTACTATCGACGCACAGAGGATAACCAGTCTTCTCCCTATCATTTCTGTCCTCCCGGTGAACTCATCGGACGGTAACTGCTACTTTTCGGCCACAGCGATCAGCATCCCACTGGTCGCACTGTCGTAAGGTTCGAACAAATAATCACCATAGAAGGTACACTTGCGGAACCGCGTCGCCGTAAGCGCCCGCTCCATATCGCCGCGCAGGTACACTCTATTGTACGTTATAGTCCACGATTCATTACGCTTCCGATCCGGATTTCTGTGCACATCGATCACATTGAACCGAACACCCTCGTCAATATAGTCAACCAAGAACAGTCGGCGGAAGCTCTCGTTCCATACCTCCGGTATGAACCGCGGCTTCTGGCGCCAGGTCATATCGCTGATGCCCGAAGATACAACCAGGATACCCCCGTCGCGCAGGACGTTACGCATGCTCGCGAACGCCTGAATGACATCAGAATGCTCCGGCATCTCGCAGATCGAAGATGACAGACATACGACAGCATCGAATTCACGTGCGTAGTGCAAATGAAGCTCGCGGTAATCGACGCAGTCGAGAGGCACATCAATATGGTGCGTCGCGAGATTGCGTTCTGCCTGTGCCAGCATCGCCACGGACCTGTCCGATCCGAACACCTCGGCGCCCAAAGAGTGCAGAAGGTGGAGATCCCTGCCGGTGCCACAGGCGCAGTCGAGTACACTCTGTATCTGATACTGTGTCAGAAGATCGCGAAAGAACTCCACCTTCCGGGGGTCGTGCTCGGCGTACGACTCATAGAACCAGTCGTATCGCTCAGCAAACCTCTCATAGGGATCGGCGTCCAAACAGATCAGTCCTCCGATTGTCAGACTGTAGCAGAAACCATCCAAGCTGAGAACAAGCGATCGCATGCACCGATGCACAAATTGTCAAGTGTCAATTCCGTGTGCCGCCCGTACACACAAGCTTCGTCTTGACGCTTCGTCAGCTTAATCGCTATCATATGTGTGTATCACCAGTACTGCGTGACCCAGTCGCGCGCCTTGAAGACACCTGACGACGCAGTAGCCGGTTGGTTCGCAATATTCCTTCCACTTCCGTGCCGGTGTTCGCCTTCCCCATCCCGTTGCGTCGCGACAAAAGACCGATGGGCGTTGCGACCCGGGGCATCCATTCTACTCTACGTTCACAGGGGTTGAGGAGGCAAGCAGCATGCAGCAGACTATAACGAAAGACGAACAGGTTATTTGCGGCCAAGCCCAAGAACTGTCCAGGCTTATTCGTAGTCGCGATTGGGACAGCGTCCTCAAACTGCTGTCCTCGCTGCACAAAGCGGATCAAGCCGGTCTGGTCTGCCAACTAGACCGCGACACAATACGGGAGGTGCTTTCGCAACTCAGCATCGATGAGCTGACCGAGTTGATTAACGTCATGCGCGACGCAGACGTGTGCCTGTTTTGTGAGGCAATCGATCCGCTGACGCTTGCCGACGTGCTGGACGAGACAAATCCCGACTTCGCGGCGCACGTACTGCGCGAGTTACCTCTAAATACGGTGAGGACCGTGCTCCCTGCGCTCAAGGATGCGGAGACGGTAGCTCCGCTGCTTCAGTACAAGCGCGGAACCGCAGGTGGTCATATGACCACGGCGTTCGTCGCACTCGCGCAGGACATGACCGTTGATGAAGCGATAGCTGCTGTGCGCTCGGAACAGCCTCGTCGCGACACCGTGGATACTCTCTACGTGGTGGACGCTCGTGGGCGGCTGCGGGGCGTGCTTACGCTCAGGCAACTTGTCCTCGCCAGGCCGGGGAGCAGGCTGCGCTCGCTCATGGAAAAGCAGGTGCTTTCGGTCACGCCGCACACTCCTGACGGCGAATGTGCACGCATGATAGATCACTACAACATTTCATCGTTGCCCGTGGTCGACGATTACGGCCACATTCTCGGTATCATCACCCTGAGAGAGTTGCTGCATGTAACCCAGGAACAGGCGACTGCCGATATGTATCACATGGTAGGCTTGAGCGAGGCCGAGAGGCTATCGCGTCCTCTTCGCCAATCAGTGAAGAAACGTCTTCCCTGGCTGATAACCAGCCTTGCGATGGCGTTGCTCTCGGCGGTGGTAATCGACAGGTTCAGTGAGACCATCGGGGTCATGGTAGCGCTGGCCGCCTTTCTGCCACTCATATCCGCCCAGGGGACCAATGCCGCGGTTCAAACCGGTACCATCTTCGTACGAAGTATCGCGCTCGGAGAGCTGCGCAGACCGACGATGCGCCGCGCCGTTACCCGCGAGATCGCGCTTGGTCTCATCAATGGTGTGGCCATTGCAGCTATCTCATTCGTTGTAGCCTTTGCGTGGATGCGTGATCTCTGGCTCTCCCAGATACTCGCGCTTGCGATGTTCCTGACCATAGCACTCGCCGGTGTCCTGGGTGCGACAATACCGCTGCTGCTGCGCAAGTTCAAGGCTGATCCAGCTCTTGGCTCAAGTGTGTTGCTGGCTACGGCCACCGATGTTACCGGATTCCTGTTCCTGCTGGGACTTGCGACGATCCTGATACGAACGACGGGTGCGTGAGCTGACATCTATCTGCGCAATCCGTTGAACTGATTTGACAAACCATATGAGATAGTCTAAGATTGCTAATCCAGACAGACAGGAGAGTTACGGGAACAACCTGATGAACGCACAAAGGTTTTGTACACAGTCCCGATGCTCCCGTGAAACGACCGGAGGTGAACGGTCGTCCTGAAGAGTCTTTTCAAAGACACGGCTCACGGCGGGCTCTTCGGGACACGGGGAGTCCGCCAGATTTTTTCATGGCGGTGTGTGCAGACGCAAACCTTCACGCGTAGTGGTGCGTTGTACTGGAAGGAGGCGACGTAATGGAAGAGGAAACCAGGATAGAGATGGAAGAAGAACTCGAACCGGTTGCTGCAGGCTCCACGGCAGAGGAGGAAGATGAGCCGGCAGTCCGTGATGCATCGTATGAGATGGATGACGATGAATTCTCTGCCATGGTGGGTACACGAGAGTACGAGTCATCCGCGGACATCGAGCAGTTGTGGATGCGCGAGATCGGCGCGGTGCCGTTGCTCAGCAATAAAGAGGTTGTCGAATTAGCCAGAACCGTTGAAGAAGGAGAAGTGCTCAATGAGCTTGAGTACGAAGTGATACGTGCTGGTGGCTCTGCGACGGACGGTGCACAGATAATACGCACTCTCCTGCGGCGCACTATCGCACTAGATGAGGTGGCCGCGCTGATAGCACGTGAGGCAGAGGTAGCGGAGAAGAAGGGGCTACTCGCGACTATCACGGATCCGGCGTTCAGGACCATAAGCGACGCTGTTTATGGCAGAGAACTCTTCGACGAGGTGAACGGCATCACCGGCAATAAGGCACGTTCCGAGCATGCAATCCGCGAGTTGTCGGTAGCGGCACGGATGTTGCCGCACGAGGTTATCGACCTGGCAGGCGCTGGCAGGAAGGCCGGCGAACTGGCGGAGGCGGTGGAGAACGACGCGTTTGTCGAACAACTCTACGCGATGGAGCCGGAGTTGCGACGACACCTTGAGGGTATTAAGAAGCAGGCGAAGGGAGCGCGCGACCAACTGGTTCAGGCCAATATGCGACTGGTGGTCAGTGTGGCCAAGCGACACCTTAACTGGGGTCTGCCGCTTCTTGATCTCGTGCAGGAGGGTGCAGTAGGCCTCATGCGGGCCGTAGAGAAGTTCGAGTACCGCAAGGGCTACCGGTTCAGCACATACGCGACCTGGTGGATTATGCAGGCGGTACGAAGGGCGGTCGACGAGCAGGGACGAATGATACGCATACCCGTGCACATGGCCGAGAAGATGCACAAACTGAATCGCACCAGGCGTGATCTGACGATGTCGAGCGGGCGCCAGGCCACCTCGGAGGAACTGAGTGAGGCGATGGACACCTCGCCCGAGTTCGTCGAGATGCTGGAGGATCTGCAGCATCTACAGCCGCTGTCAATGGACCTGCCCGTGGGAGAGGACGGAGACACGTCCCTGGGAGACCTCGTGGAAGATGACTCCGCTCCCGCGCCCGAGGACATTGCCTCGAACAGCGTGTTGCGCCATCAGATTCGAGAGATGCTCAAGGTACTCCCCGACCGAGAGCGAAGGATAATCGAGTTGCGCTTCGGCCTGGTGGACGGGAAAGAATGGACGCTCGAGGAAGTTGGGAAGACAATGAACCTGACTCGAGAGCGCATCCGCCAGCTTGAGAAGGGCGCATTGAGAAAGCTGCGTAAGCCGAGTAATGCCCGCCAACTGGTAGGGGCACTGGACTACTAGCTGGTACGAGGAACAACGTGGAGGGCGGCCTGTGGCCGCCCTTTCCTATTACTAGTAGGACGATATCTGCGACAGGACTCAATCATGTTGGCAATCAATCGGTGAAGTACCTCCCAGGTGATCCGTCAAGCGCGTGCCGCACTCCTGACAGGCGGGCATCGTCACCAACAAGCGAAATCATGTTACGCCGCACCCGTTCGCGCGCCTCTGCCTCATCAATGCCCTTTACGATCGCCAGTGCCTGCACCACGGGTTTCACGAGTTCCGGCATCGCGGGTTCTCCAAATACCCACTGAGGCCCACCGGGATTGTCCGTCTCCGTGAGAATCTGGTCCAGAGGAGTCTCGTGCGCGAGCGACTGGATGAGGCCGGAGGACAACACCTCACAGCCGAATGTGAACATGTACCCTCGCATTACCATCCGCTTCAGCGGATCCAGGGGGCCTGAGTACCAGTGAACGATCGCCCGACGTATTTCGAACCGCTCGAGCATATCCATGACTTCAGTCTCAGCACCGGACGTATGGACATTGATGATCTTATCCTGCTGTTTCGCGGCGGACATGAAGAACTCCAACACTTTCACCTGCGCCGCATACATTGATCGATCCCGTACGTTTCGGAAGTCCAGCCCAATCTCGCCGAACATGGGGCTGTCGGAGAGCAGCGGTTCTATCGCGTCGAGCGTATCCGCGAAGTGCCGGGCGTTCCACGGATGAACTCCGATCGTGGCGCATACCCATGGGGAGCGCTGCTGAATCTCGAGCGACCGTTGATACGCCTGAGGCGCCATCGCGGTGCTTATGCTGACGATTTGAGCCTCCTCAAGCTGCTGCAGCACCGCGCCGAGCCACGTATCAGGATACTCATCGAGATGCACGTGCGCATCAACGTATATCGGCCGGGAACCTGAACTATCGTTCATGTCGCGTATCTTCCATCGAGCTTCATCTGCTTCAACCAAGGACCTGCAGACCCGGCCTTTGCACCACGTGTGTCGTTCGCGTCCTGCGTGTCACCCCGACCACTGTCGCAACTGGACCGACGCTACGTCACCATCTGTTCTATGCGGTCTATGGAATCTGAAGTAAGCGGCAGATCCGCGTGCTCGAGCACCGCCGTCAGGGCGTGCAGGTTTTCATTGGACACCTGGTTCTCCGTGGACATCACCACACAGAGGCGCTCACCAGAGCCTGCATCCCGCAACATGCCGAGGGCCTGAGCCTTTGTCTCCGCAGGACCCAGCGCATATACAGATCCCGGGAAGCCGGTCCAGATTACCTTGTCGGGCCACAGTGCGAGTGCTTCGCCGATGGACAGGTCTCCCATCGGCGGCACGTGAAAGCCCTCGATGATGTCCACGGCAGTTTGCGGTATCAAGTCTTTCAGGGGGGCCATACGCCCATCGCAGTGTGCCGCAACAAGCTTGCCCTTTGCGTGCATCCTGTCGCAACACTTCTTCCACTCCGGCATGACGTACTTCTCGAACAATCTCGGATTCACCAGAACCGCATCTATGTTGTCGCACAACCAGAACACATCGGCAGGAG
>PUON01000165.1 GCA_003552125.1 Dehalococcoidia bacterium
CGCGTTGGAGGTCTCCCGGGGACGTCACCTGGGCTCCTCATACATATGTCTTGCCGAAAGTTGCGTGGCGGAAACGTTCCGTGCGAGAGTTCAATGATCGGCTTCACCATGCACCGCCTCGCCCATGGTTCCCGGTCCCCTGCCACCGTCGTCAGTTCATCGGAAGGCTCCAATTCTCACTGATAGTGGTGTCCAAGAGAATGGTTACCACCATGGCGAGTGAACCAAATGCCCTCTGCGTGGCTTCGGCCTCCTCCGCAGCCTGAACAAACACAGGGTCCTCATAATTGGCTTCAGAGTTGTCCGCTGTCCGGTGTCCTGGAGAAGCTGATCGGTGGGAGGAACTTGCCAGTGCGGCGCATGTATGTCCTGTAGTCTTCTCCAAATCGCTCGAGAAGCATAGCCTCCTCCCGAGATACGCGCAGCAGGATGATGAGGCTTAACCCAATCATCCACGTGACACCAATGAACCAGTTCGCAGTGAGGAAGAACACTGCGATGTGCAGCAGGTAGAATGCCGAATACATGGGGTGTCTGATCAGTGCATACGGGCCGACGGTGACCAACGTGTGATTATCCTTGATGCGCAGGGTAGCGGAGAGATTGTCTCCAAGTGTGCGGTGTATCCATACGAACAGCGCCAGGCCCACTAGCGCAAGGACGGCCCCCAGGATGCGCAGCCCCAGTGGCAGGTCAAGGTCTGCCCATGTCAGTAACTGCGGATAGTAATTGAGTGAGCGCACGTTGATGTATGAGAAGAATGTGAACACCTCGTAGCAGATGAACACACTAAGCCAGATGGAGTATTTCCTGCTTTCGGACACCACCGTCTTGTAGCCGGCCTTGCGGGCGCGGCGGTAGTACGTGATCCGGATAACCGTGAATAGCGAGAATATGATGATCAGCAGATAGTTACTTAGACTGTCGATATCCACACTACATCTCCGGATTGATGAGTCGGTCGCCTCGAACAGGATCGCCAGACGTCACTTCAGTTGCCGGATCTGGCGTTACTTGGGAACCAGTCGGGCAACCCGTCTTCTCGCCAATTGCGTCCCCGGGATAGGTCGAGCGTGCAATTCCTTCGCCCGACCGCAGCAGTCGCTGTTGGAGGATGCGACTTGAGATAAGCGTCGCCGCAGTAGAGAATGATGCGATCCGCAACGAACGCGTGTTCTTCAGACTCTGGACGAATCTCCAGGACGCCTGCCGCACACCGGTGAACCCCTCTATCATATCAAGAGTGCTTCTCCGCAAGTCATCTATGCTGATGCGTTCGGGCTGAAACGTGAAGACAGGAAGAGGATCCTGCAGCCAGAACCTTTCATCAATCAATCGATTGTCCCGTACCATGCGCTCATAAAGCCTGGTGCCCGGGTACGGAGTCAAATGGTGAAGAATCGGAATGTCTATCTGCGATTGGGCGATGAAGCGCTTGAGTTCGCCAAGTCCGGATACGGTGTCACGGTCGGTGCCGACAATGAAGGAGCCCATCACGCTGATACCATTGTCATGCATCCTTCTGACTGCAGTAGCGTAATCCGACGCATTCCGGCGAAGGTTGGCTCCCTTGTTCAGATCCTTCAGCACGTCCGGATCGAGCGATTCAAAGCCAATGAAGAGAAAGAGGCATCCGCTCTCCCCGGCCAGTCTCAGCAGGCGCTCGTTGTCGGCTATATTGACTGATGCCTGGCCCATCCAGCGCATTCCATGGTCTTTGAGCAGCGCGAACAGCTCTGCTGCCCGCGACTGTGCTTCCCTGCCGACACCTATCACATTGTCGTCCACGAGGAAGAGCGTCTTGCCGCGAATCATCCGCAGTTCACGGTCGACCAGAGACAATGGCTTGTAGCGGTACCTGGCTCCGTGGAATCTGGCCACCGAACAGAAATCGCACTGAAAAGGACAACCGCGAACGGTCTCGATGGAGGCGAATCGATAGCGACTGGACAGCAGATCGCGCCGTGGCAGGATATCCCGATCGAAAGAATAGCGACTGGGTGAATATATCGGTTTCAACTGCTTGCGGAGGAAGTCGCGCAGCAGTCCCGGCCAAACGGTTTCTCCTTCGCCTGCAACTACAGCATCAGCCTCACAGCTCGCCTCCGCAGTCAGGATAGTCGGGTGATTGCCACCCAGGACAACCGGTATGCTCCGGCGTCGGAACTCGCGTGCCAGTTCATATGCACGGCGAATTGCGTAGGTATGCGCACTGATTGCGACAATGTCGGCATCGAAGTCCACCTGTCCATTGTTCTCATCGATGATCCTCACCTGCCAGTTGTCGGGGATGGCACCGGCCAACGTTGGGAGCGACAGTGGGGCAAACAGCCCGTGATCGAATCCCGGTGTCGCCGGGCTCAGAAGCAGAATCGTGTTCATACGGCTCCAGGCATATGGCCCCCTCCCGCTTCGTAGTGTACAGCAGGATGATACCTGTGCCGCTTCTTCAGTGCTCGTAACAAACTCTGAATCGTGCGTGCCGGGCATTCGGCAGATGATCGTTTGGACGGGGATCGGATGCTATTCGACGCCGGTACCAGTGCGCTGGCACGAAGCAGTCAAGTCCAGGTCGCGCGAGAACAAAAAAGGACGGAAATCTGTGGCGTAAACGTTGGTGGAAGGCGCGTGCCTATAGAGGAGCCCCGCAGGAGTACTGCGCACCGATGAGGGTCTTGGCACATGCCGCTCTTGCCGGATGCCGTAACGCAGGCGCCCGGGCATCGTATACCAGCGTCAGTTGAAAAAGAGCCTCCGGAGCAGCGGTACTGGAGGAGATCACCGGGGCATGCGCATCAGCGACTGCAGCCACATGGCTTCATCGGCCATGATGCGGTGCGTGCTGACTGTACTTCGTCTCCAGGCTTGAACGAAGTCGAGTACGGTCATGAACTATGGCGAATTACGAACCGAATCTTTGGCACCACCGCATTCCGCTATCTTCGACAGAATGGGCCACTGGTCATCCGTCTTCCATCCTGCCAATTATCTCAGCCGACGCGAGTAATCCGGCACCATGAGGGGCCATATCCGCAAGAGCTTCGGTCGCATCAATGCCCGCTGGAAAACCGTAATGAGAACCCCCGCGCCACTGCCGAACTTCAGTCACATCGTAGACGATTCCGTCAACCGCGATGTAGGCTGGATTCCCATCCTGCCCATCGTACTGAGCCAGCTCCTCAAGGGTGAACAAACGTTCGCCATCTGCCGGATCCAACTCATTGCCATCGACCTCAGTCGGTTCCTGCGGTGTCGGCGTTGGGGTGGGCGTGGGTGTCGGCGTTGGGCTGGGCGTGGGTGTTGGCGTTGGTGTGGGCGTCGGCTCGGGCGTACACCCCAGAACCAGGCTTCCCGCCAACGCACTCACCATCAGTAGTATCATGAGTGCTCTCTCACCCATTGGGCCCTTCCTCCTGCCATTGCTTAACTCGATTCACGTGTGCAACATCATACTTACACTTGGTGGAATTGTCATATCCTGGTACGAAGATCTTGCCACTGCCCTCCACCACGAAGTCCACCGCCGCGCCACAGGGTTATCATGGGGCAAGGTGAATCGAGGAATTGCCCCGCAGTTCTCACGTTACCCCAGCGATGATGCCAGTGTAGGATCAGAGTCCTCGCATAGTTTCCGCGCGAAGGTGTCATGGCGGACGTCTTCGATGAACAGTGAGAGGAGGACAGAACCGCAGAACATCCACAACTGCCTCACGAAAGAGTCGCGCCCTGCGGAAAGACCCGGAAGCAGGACGCGACTCCACAGCTCATACCGACTTCATTGACCGGGAACACATGGTGAATGCTCTGTGTTTGACGTAGGAAGCAGCGCTTCAATATATGCCAGTTGCTTCGAACCGATCAGCCGGTACTGATCACCTGAACGGGACAGGATGACACGCCCGCTTCCGCACAGTCGACTAAGTTATCAGGAACATCCCCAACAGCCGGCGAGTCGGTTCGGTACGTCTCTACAATAGATGCCTTCTCGCCATCCCCGGCACTGAACACCTCGGAACATGCCTCTGCGCAAGCTCCACATTCGATGCACCCATCCTGGTCTATGGTTACCTTCATACCCAACACCTCCCCGAAAATGCTTTTGTTGCCGGAAGAAGCACAATGCCGAACCACGTAAACATGCGTCGAACGACCATTGCACCCAACGGCAACTGCCGGTAGCATATCGCAGTCATCGTTGTTCTCCAAACTGAGCGACCGCCACAGAAGAAAGGTTCCAAACAGCGATACCTGCCAATATGAGTGTCCGCCTCGTGAACTCGCGCTTCTACTGCCTTACAGCAGTAAGCATGTTAGGTAACCGAGTGTCTGAGTAAGAAAGACCGGCTATGTCAGCGGCAAGGTAAACAGATCACTCTAAGGAGTGATACCACATGGATCCACAGACGCCACGGAGGGACTTCGATTGGCGCTGGCATCAATCAGGCAGGAAAGCCAAAGACCTGACAGACTCAGCCTGTTATGCGCCTGCCGCTGGCATCTCTTGTGGGGACTATCATCGAGGGGAGCAGGAGGCATGCCCCTCTTGCCGCGACCAGGCATGTTCTGCATATCATCTCCGGTTTCAGTGCCGGACGTGAACAAGGCAATTTGGACCGTGGATGACACCGCTCGCGAGTTGAAGCCTTTCATCGAGCAGTTCTAGCCCGATCTGATGGAAACACTGTGGTAAGAGGCCGAAGAGGCAGATCGGGCTATTTCGCAATGTAGATTCGCTGATGCCGTGCTCCCGCACGGCATCAGCTATCGGTCGGACGATCTGCCTGTCAGTGCGCACCGCCAGCGCGGCCTTTCAGTCCCTGCAATCCCTTCACGAAACTCTACTGGGGATCTACTTCACACCGGCACCCGATGCGAGAACAGTTTCGACTGATGCCGGAGGATTGCCCAGGGGTTCCTTCTTATCCATCCAGTTCAGGATATACTCAAGTGCCAGCTTGCAGTTGCCGATCTGGCAGTGCTCTGCGGCGTGTTCCTCCCTAGTGAATATGCGACCTTCGACTGACCTGGCGTTGGTCAGGGCCTTCACCTGCGCATCGAAGTAGGGGGTGTAAATGTCGTTCTCCCCTGCCAGAAGCAGAACGTCCTGCTTGATCAAGGGGGAGATGGCCAGGGCGTTATAGTTCTTCATGCGCTCAAAGGCTTCGAATGGAGTCTTCACGCCCCACATGTAGTACGTCTGCAGCATCCACCACGCGAAGAACTGCCCCCACACATCCGGCTTGCGGCTTGCCTTCTGCAGCATCCTGTTGAACAGCCTTTTGGCCTTAAGAGCCATGAGCAGCTTGAACATCACCCGGACCTTCGGATTCATCGCCTTGAGGAACGATCCCAGGAAGTCTCCGATGATGTCGAAGGCCACAACCCGTTTGATCCTGGGCTCAAAGGCGGCTGCCCGAGGCGCCAGGTACCCTCCAAGGGATATGCCGATCAGGGTGACGTCATCAAGTCGAAAATAGTCAAGGATGGCGGCAGTCGGCCTCTCCCATTCGTGGGTCATCTTGTGACCGTACTGATGCAGACTGGTCCCCTGGCCGGGCCCATCGAACATGATCAACTCGTAGCCGCAGTCAACAAACAGACCGACGAAGGAGATGAACTCTTCGACGAAGGAATCACCGCCGCCATGAAGGACGACTGTCCCTCTCTTCTCTCCTGTCGGCCTGAGGCGCAGTGCGTGGAGATACGACCCCTCATATGGAACCTGGAATCTCTCGATGGCTTCATCACCGAAGAACTCGTAGAAGAGGGTGATGAACCTCCTGGAGAGATCTCTCTTCTGCGGATCTGTCGAATATGTGAAGAACTCGGCCGCCCGATAGGCGAACGCGGCGTTCAGGATTCGTCCTTCCTTCTCCGCCTCTTCACCA
>PUON01000148.1 GCA_003552125.1 Dehalococcoidia bacterium
CCGGTCGCCATAACCGAGCGGAGCGGTCTTAGGAGGTTACAGACATGGGTAAGATCTGGAGAGTATCCGGACCTCTGGTCATCGCCGACGAGATGAGAGGCTCGCAGGTGTATGAAGTGGTGGAGATCGGAGAAGAGGGCATCGTCGGAGAAATAATTGGACTGGAGGGCGATAAGGCAGTCATTCAGGCTCACGAGGAGACTCTTGGCCTCAGAACAGGTGAAGAGGTACGCGCCACAGGAAAGATCCTGAGCGTCGAGCTGGGACCCGGGCTCATGGGCGCCATCTACGATGGCCTGCAGAAGTCGCTCCTCAACCTCGTAGAGACCTCCGGCTCGTTCATCAAGAGAGGTGTGAAGGCGGCAGCTCTGCCGCGCGATAAGAAGTGGCAGTTCGAGCCGGTCGCGAAGGCAGGCGACGAGGTTAAGTACGGCGATATCCTTGGAACCGTTCCCGAAACTTATCTGGTGGAGCACAAGATCATGGTGCCGCTGGGCGTGAGCGGTACGCTCAAGGAGATCAAGAAGGGCGACTTCACCGTCGAGGAGACTATCGCGGTAGTCGAACAGGATGGTAAGAAACGAGAGCTGACGCTCATGCAGGAGTGGCCGGTCAGAAAGCCCAGGCCTTATCTCAAGCGACAAAACCCTTCCGGATTGCTCACGACGGGTATGCGTATTCTTGACTATATGTTCCCCCTGGCGCTGGGAGGCAAGGCCGCGATTCCGGGTGGATTCGGCACAGGTAAGACGGTCACTCAGCAGCAGCTGGTGCGCTGGGCGGAGACCAACCTCAACATCTACGTTGGCTGCGGCGAACGAGGCAACGAGATGGCCGACGTGCTCTACAGCTTCCGTGAACTGAAGGAGCCTAAGACCGGCCGCCTCCTCCAGGAGAAAGAGATATTCATCGCCAACACATCCAACATGCCGGTCGTCGCGCGAGAAGCAAGCATCTTCGTCGGTGTGACCATGGCTGAGTACTTCCGTGACATGGGGTACAACGTATTGCTTGTCGCTGATTCGACATCCCGCTGGGCGGAAGCCATGCGCGAGATGGGCGGGCGCCTCGAGGAAATGCCGGGAGAGGAAGGATTCCCCTCCTATATGGGTTCACGTCTGGCCGGATTCTACGAGCGGGCGGGAATGGTAGACTGCCTTGGCAGTCCCGACAGGACAGGTTCGGTAACGATCGCCGGCGCGGTGAGCCCGCCTGGAGCGGACTTCTCCGAGCCGGTCACGCAGAATACGCTGCGCATCGTCGATGCACTGTTCGCACTGGACGTCGGCCTGGCGAACAGGCGACACTTCCCCGCAATCAGCTGGCTCTCCAGCTACAGTCTGTACGTCGATGCGGTCAAAGACTGGTGGAACCAGTTCGATCCCGGCTGGGAGGATACACGCGCCAAAGGACTTCGCATCCTGCAGCAGGAGGCTGAACTCGAGGAAATTGTCCGTCTGGTCGGCCCTGAAGCCCTGCCTGAGGGTGACAAGCTTCTCTTGCTGGTAGCGAGAATGATCCGGGAGGACTTCCTGCAGCAGTCGGCATTCACAGACGCAGATTCATACTGCACACCAAACAAGGCCGGGCTGATGCTGAAGACTATCCTGAAGTTCCATGAAATGGCTCAGGAGATGCTCGACGCGGGAATCACGTTCGAAACCGTGCGAAGTTCACCGGTGGTCTACCGTATTTCGAGAATGAAGGAGATTTTCAACGAGGAGTTCAGCGAGAAGTGCCAGGAGCTGTGGGCAGAGATGGATGAGACGCTGGTGGCGCGCAAGCGCGTGTAGCAGAAGCTCCGTCGTTATGGCAAGGCATTACTAAGGAGGAAATCCATGGAGCTATCGGGACTCTATGTGAGGGTAGGCAGACAGATCAATAAGGCGAAGGGCGCACTGCTCCTCGCCGAGGCAATACCTGGCACACAATTCAACGAGATCGTCGATGTTGTTCTGAGCAACGGGGAGGTCAAGAGCGGGCAGGCCATCGACATCAGCGACGAGGCCACCGTCGTCCAGGTATTCGGCGGGGTGAGTGAGATCGATCTGAAGGGTTCAACCATTCGCTGCAAGGGTGAGACTCTGAAGCTCCCCGTCTCAGTCGACATGATGGGACGCATCTTCAACGGCATGGGCAGGCCCATCGACGGTGGACCGGAGATCATTGCCGACAGGTATCTCGACATCAACGGAGAAGCCATCAACCCTGCATCCCGCCAGCCCCCCGCCGAGTTCATTGAGACGGGCATATCAGCTATCGATGGGCTGAACGTGCTGGTGCGGGGGCAGAAGCTGCCGATATTCAGCGGCTCCGGTCTGCCACATAATCGTATGGCTGCGCAGATTATCCGTCAGGCCGCGGTAAAGGGCACAGACGAGAAATTCGCCATCGTCTTCGGAGCTATCGGTATCAGCTTTGACGACGCATCCTTCTTCGTCAACAACCTGGAACGTACAGGCGCACTGGAGCGAGCGGTCGCGTTCATCAACACCGCCTCGGACCCGGCAATTGAGCGCATCTCGACGCCGAGACTGGCACTTACCGCAGCTGAGTACCTTGCGTGGGAGAAGGACATGCACGTGCTCGTCATTCTCACCGACATGACTAACTACTGCGAAGCACTGCGCGAGCTGTCCTCCATGCGCGAGGAGATCCCATCGAGGCGAGGTTACCCGGGCTACATGTATACCGACCTTGCAACCATCTACGAGCGCGCCGGCAGGATCATTGGTCGCGATGGTTCAGTGACCATCATGCCGATTCTCACCATGCCGGATGACGATATCACCCATCCGATCCCCGACCTTACGGGATACATTACCGAAGGACAGATCGTTCTCTCCAGGAACCTCGAGCGCAAGGGCATCTACCCCCCGATTGATGTGTTTCTCTCGCTGTCAAGAATGATGAAGGAGGGAATCGGTCCCGGCAAGACACGTGAAGACCACAACAACGTCTTCATGCAGCTCTACTCTTCGTATGCTGAAGGCATCTACCTGCGTGAGATATCCACAATCATCGGTGCCGATGCGCTCGGCGACAGGGATCGACTCTACCTCACCAATGCGGACGACGTAGAGCGTCAGTTCATCGCGCAGGGAGATGCGGAGAAGCGACTGATCGAGGACACCCTTGGCATCGGCTGGAATCTGTTCTCGGCTCTTCCTGAGGAGGATCTCAAGCTGATCTCGGAGGCATTCATCAAGAAGTATCACCCGAAGTACGCTCAGGGTGCTGCAAGCGACGCATAGCAGGGTTCTTATGGCACAGATCATGAAGGTCCGACCCACCAAGATCGAGCTGGTCAAGCTCAAGCGCCGGCTGAAGCTGTCGCAGCGCGTGCAGAAGATCGTCAAGGACAGGCTCTCTATCCTGACAATGGAATTCCTCCAGGCTGCCCGCGACACCGTGACTGCCAAGCAGCGCACGCTGACTGCAATGTCCGAAGCGTATAAGGCGATGACGGTCGCGAGCGGCTATCACGGCTACGTGGCTCTGCAGAAAGAACTCGTCGCCTGCGAGGCCGACATCACCGTCAGTGCCGGGCCAAGGAGCGTTGCGGGAATCCGTCTCCCATCTCTCGAACTCAACGAGCCCTCCGGCGGCCTCCGCGGCTATAACCTTACACAGACGTCCTCGATCGTGGACAGTGCCTCGGATACCTCGCGAGAAGCACTGCGCGCCATTATAGAACTTGCCGAGTTGCAGCGGGGACTGGAATTGCTCGGTGCGGAGATTAACCGCACCAAGCGCATTACCAACGCACTGGAGTACATCGTTATTCCAAGCCTCCAGGTAACGATACGCTTCCTCAGCATGAAGTTCGAGGAGCGCGACCGGGAAGAGAAGGCGAGGTTGAAGCGAGTCAAGGTACTCCTGGCAAGAAAGGAACAGTAGAACTGGTGATACCTCATCCGGCATCCGAGGTAACGGACTCAGTTTACGACAAGCTTCTTCACGGGTGGCTGGCCGGGGAGTTACGCCTCGTAAACAAGGGGTTACCCAGGGAGCGTCGCAGCTTAGATGAGCTGCTCCTGCAGGAACGCCCTGCCATCCGATGCACTGATGGCAGCGAACAGCCGGTCAAGCGAAACGAGCTTCGTCTGCTCTCCGATCTCCTTGAGGAGAAGGAGCGCAAGTCACTGCTGTTGCCTATCCTCATTGAGATGACCGGTGATGAGACGGAAGCCGTGGTACTGTGTCGCAGCGATATCGAGTTGAAGGTACTTACGTCTATACTGGGAATGCGACTCAACTACGAGCGACCCGGCAGGGTCAGGATCTACCGGCCGCAGCTTGCGCTGCTGCGCAGCAAACTCAGGACAACCACACAGTACGCGTTTTCTTCGAGTATGCGCAACGACTGAATCGCCATGCTTTGACAAAGCGACAGAAATAGGGAATAATTAGCAGATTCTAATGGTAAAGATCAGACTTCGCCGAATAGGAAGAACTCACAGACCCGTATACCGAGTGGTTGTGGCAGACAGCAGAGCACCACGCGATGGAGCTTTCATCGAGGTGATCGGCCACTATGACCCTCATACCGAACCATCAACGGTTCGCATTGACCGCGAGAAGGCCCTTCTGTGGCTCTCACGTGGAGCTAAACCCACGGAGACCGTCGCCGGGCTTCTCACCAAAGCCGGGGTCACCGCCAACTCCGATCAGCTTTCAGGCTAGCAGCCTAACCTCAAGGAGAAGCGATGAAAGAACTAGTTGAGTACATCGTCAAGTCCATCGTCACCGATCCGGACAAGGTGAGTGTCACCACCGAAGATAGTGAAGAGGGCCTCCTTCTCAAGCTGGAAGTCGCCCCGGACGACAAGGGCAGGGTAATCGGCAAACAGGGACGAGTCGCTGAAGCCATGCGCACCCTTCTGAGAGTCAAGGCGGCCAAGGAAGAAACGAGGGTCAGGTTACAGATACTTTAGCCCCACAGCTTGTTCCGTAACCGAAGCACGAGATTCGCCGAAACGCGGGGGCGTGCAGGCTTCCTTAATCGCCGAACAAGGCACCAGAACCCGTCCAGCAATGTGCTCTAACTAGCACTGCAGATACGGCTTCACACGAGTTCCGTCGGCTTCTTCTTCAGTCGACGCGTACTTCGCGAACTCGGACCGCCACCGCACTTATGCTCTTTGACACTTCAACGCGCTGGCATCCAACGCGCCCAGGGGTTGGTTTGTAGCCAACATGCCATAAACGCTCACATACGTCACGGTCCGGGTTAACCACGTCGGCACTGTTAAGTTGCTCTCGCGGGCGATCCGCAGAACCGACAGTCAAGATAACTCCGCTGGGATGCGTAGAAGATCGAGAGGGCAAGCGAAGCTCAAGTCAGGAACCGCATGACTGTAACGTACAGAGAGGAGCTTCCTCCGACTGGTTCTCCATCCGAGATACCATGTGGTGCGGGGTGACATACTGCAGACACGCTGCGTCTGCATTGGAAAGAGGCAGAACCTCCGCCACGAACGGGATCAACAGAAGCGCCTGTTATCGGCAGCGATAAACACTACGTCAGGACTTTCGCTTCTTGAAGTCCTCGAGATCCAGGTTACTGATGAAATCCTTGAATGCGGAGAGACCTTCCATCTCCTGTTCATCGACCTTGCCCTCGATCATCGGTTTGCCCGTATCCTCGTCGAGAGTAATGCCAGCCTTCTCGAGCACGACCTCTTCGGCATAGATGGGCACTTCCGCGCGAACCGCGAGTGCAAGCGCGTCGCTGGGACGGGAGTCAACCTCTATCTCCTCGCCATTCATTTGTAGCGAGAGCTTGGCGTAGAACGTATCCTTTTGCAGATCGTTCACAACCACATAGTCCGGCCTGGCTCCGAGAGTAGATATCACCGACTGCAACAGGTCGTGCGTCAACGGTCGAGCGAGCTCCACGTTCTGAAGCTTGACCGCGATGGCGTCCGCCTCCGCCGGGCCGATCCAGATAGGAAGATACCTGTTCGAGTACTTCTCCTTGAGGATGACCACCCTCTGGTAGTTCATCAGACTGACTCTTATACTGTCGATCGTCATTTCGACCATGTGTCACCCCTCTGGCATCCACGAGTATATCTGGAATCGGTTAGGGCTATGATATCACAGGGTTGTCTCGTCTGAGCAATGATGGAAGTCATGAGGTACGCTTGCCGCACCGCTGGGCTTATTCTATAATCGCCGAATCGATGCCCCCTCACGCGCTGAGGCAGAATGGCGTCACGCATACTTGTATCTGCACAGGGAGGTCCATTTGCCATGAGGTTTATCAGAAGACTTGACGAGGTGGGCATCTCGGATGTGGGTTCAGTTGGCGGCAAAAACGCATCTCTGGGTGAGATGCTTCGCACTCTAGGCAGTAAGGGAGTACGCGTTCCATCAGGTTTCGCAATCACCGCAGAAGGATACCGTCACTTCATCGAGCAGGCGGGGCTTGATGCACAGATAAGAGAGATCCTCAGCGATCTGGATACGCGCGATTTCCGTGGTCTGGCATCACGCGGTGCACGGGTCAGGGCCGCCGTCACCAAGGCGTCCCTTCCTTCTGACCTTGAACAGGAGATCATCCACGCCTACAGGGAGATGGAGAACGAGTACGTGCCAAACGTCGATGTGGCTGTTCGCAGTAGTGCCACGGCAGAAGATCTGCCTGACGCCTCGTTTGCAGGCCAGCAGGAGACGTACCTCAACGTGAAGGGCGTCACGGAACTGCTGGACAAGGTGCGCTCCTGTTTCGCCTCCCTGTTCACGGATCGGGCCATTTCGTACAGGGTCGACAAGGGCTTTGATCACTTCGACGTATGCCTGTCCGTTGGAATCCAGAAGATGGTGCGCTCAGACCTGGCTTCGTCAGGCGTGATATTCACCATTGACACTGAGTCAGGCTTCCGGGATGTCGTCTACATTACCTCGGCGTATGGACTGGGCGAGAATATCGTGCAGGGAACAGTGAATCCTGATCAGTTCTATGTCTTCAAGCCCACATTGCACCAGGGCTTCCGCCCGATTGTCGAGAAGCGTCTGGGCACGAAAGTGAAGAGGATGGTCTACCGCACTGAGAGACGCGGCACCATGCAATCTCGCGTGCCCGCGACGGAGAGGCAGCAGTTCTCCATCACCGATAATGAGGTGCTGCAACTCGCCAAGTGGGCGTGCGTCATTGAGGATCACTATGGAAAGCCCATGGATATCGAATGGGCGAAGGATGGGCAAACCGAACAGCTCTTCATCGTACAGGCAAGGCCGGAGACCGTGCACTCCCGTCTGGGAAGCATAGGCATGAAGAACTATGTGCTGGAAGAGGCGGGGCAATTGCTCGTAACCGGAGAGTCTGTCGGCACTGGCATCGGACAGGGACTAGTCCGTGTGATAGCGAGCGCGTCGGATATGCACAGCTTCTGCGAAGGTGAGGTGCTGGTCACAGACATGACCGATCCTGACTGGGAACCGGTAATGAAGATCGCCAGCGCCATTGTGACGAACCAGGGAGGCAGGACCTGTCACGCGGCCATCGTCAGCAGAGAGCTCGGCGTACCATGTGTGATCGGCACCGGAAACGGGACCAGGATTCTCAGCAAGGTGAAGGAAATCACAGTCGACTGCTCGGAAGGGGCCGGAAAAGTATACAACGGGCTTCTCAAGTATCGCGTTGAAGAGATCCCGATGGACAACGTGCCGAGACCCAGGACGCAGATAATGATGAATGCCGGGATACCGGACGAGGCGTTCATCAAAGGGCAGATCCCAAATGATGGGGTCGGACTTGCCAGGGAAGAGTTCATCATCAACTCTTACATCGGCATCCACCCCATGGCACTTATTAACTACGAGAAGCTGCAATCCGCTGCCCAGAGTGATAGAAAGATCGCGGGTGTTATCAAGGAGATCGACAGGCGCACCGCCGGCTTCGCAAACAAGGCAGATTACTACATAGACAACCTGGCAATGGGTATCGCGAAGATTGGTGCAGGCTTCTACCCGAACGACGTCATCGTTCGTTTCTCCGACTTCAAGACAAATGAGTACGCGAACCTGTTGGGCGGCTACCTGTATGAACCTGTGGAGAGTAATCCCATGATCGGGTGGCGTGGCGCATCCCGCTACTATGATCCGCGTTTCAAACCAGCGTTCGGAATGGAGTGCGCCGCCATCAAGCGGGTTCGCAACGAGATGGGCTTAGTGAACGTGAAGGTAATGATTCCATTCTGCCGGACCCCGGATGAAGGACGCAAGGTCATTGAGGTGATGCGCGAATTCGGATTGGTGCAGGGAGATAACGGACTCGAGGTCTACATGATGTGCGAAGTGCCGTCTAACGTCACTCTTGCTGACGAGTTCGCAGACGTCTTTGATGGCTTCAGCATCGGTTCGAACGATCTGACCCAACTGATGCTCGGCATTGACAGGGACTCAGACACGCTCTCTAAGATAGCCGATGAGCGGGATGAAGCAGTCAGGCGGGTGGTCAAGCGACTCATCGATTTCGCCCATGAGCACAACCCACCACGCAAGGTCGGAATCTGCGGCCAGGCACCAAGCGACTTTCCGGAATTCGCCGGCTATCTCATCGCGTGCGGCATAGACTCGATGTCCTTGAACTCGGATGTCGTCCTGAGCACTCGCATTCAGGTTGCCGACCTCGAGATGCTTGGGCTTGTCGACAGTTAAAACGTCGGACGTTTCAGCGCGGAGTGGACCGTCATGGGGGCTCGACATGCTATCCTACGGTTAGCTATCGGGTCGTGCGGTTGTCCTCACACAATCGGAACGTCGTTGCGGTGATCTGGCCAGCATATGAGCACCATCTCGGAAGTCAAGGAACGAACCGACATCGTAGCCCTGGTCTCCGAACACGTTCAACTCGCCAAGGCTGGCAAGAACTATAAGGGTCTCTGCCCGTTTCACGGCGAGAAGCACGGCTCATTCTTCGTCTTCCCCGACCGGCAGACCTGGCACTGCTTCGGTGCGTGTGGTGCCGGTGGGGATGCGTTCTCCTTCGTCATGAAGCGGGAGAACGTCGATTTTGGCGGGGCACTGCAGATTCTCGCCGACCGTGCGGGGATTGCACTGAAGCGGTACTCTCAATCCTCCTCCCAGGAGGATGATGAGAAGGATAGACTGCTCGCGGCACTCGAGACTGCTGCGGAGTACTACCGGTCCCTACTGCTCACCTCAGACAGTGCGCACAAAGCACGCGAGTATGTCGCACTTCGCAGCATTCACCTGGACAGCAGTGCCGCTGAAGAGTTCCGGATAGGATACAGTCCTTCCGGCTGGACGAGTCTGAAAGACATGCTCCTCTCCCGGGGCTACGCCGAGCAGGAGCTTCTCGACGCGGGACTGCTCACGCAACGCGAGGACGGGCGCACTTATGACCGCTTCCGTGACCGCCTCATGTTCCCGATATTCGAGTCCTCCGGGAAGGTAATCGGATTCGGTGCACGAGCGCTGGGTGACCTCCAGCCGAAGTACTTGAACTCTCCCCAATCACGTGTGTTCGACAAGAGCCAGGTGCTGTATGGCATACACAGAGCGAAAGCGGCGGCGCGGCGCGCGGATCGCATCATCCTGGTGGAAGGCTACACGGACGTAATACAGGCGCATCAGAATGGATGGGAGAACGTGGTCGCTCCAATGGGGACCTCACTGACTGAGCACCACGCGGGTATGATTTCCAGGATTACGCGGAATATCTACCTCGCGCTTGATGCAGACGAAGCCGGCGTGGCGGCTGCCATGAAGACCATCCGGGAGACCGCGGGAAGGCTCAGTACGGCCCTTGGACAGAGAACGGTGATGGAATTCGGCCCCAAGGGCAGACAAGACGTCAGATCCGTACTTGACGCCGATATCAGAATCATCGTACTGCCTCAGGGCCAGGATCCAGACGAGATACTGTCCAAAGCCCCGGAAGCGTGGTCACAACTCGTATCGAATGCAGTTCCATACGTAGACTTCTACGTGGACACCCTCGTTCGCAGCACGGATACCTCATCGGCGCGTGGAAAACGCGATCTCCTTGCCGCGTGCGAACCGATCATCGGGGAGATCGAGGACCCAATGGAACGTTCCCGCTTCTATGCCAGGCTCAGTCGCGCTCTCGAAATCTCGGAACGGGACCTCAGTGTAGAGCTTCTGAGCATGGAGAAACAGCGAACTCGAAACGGTGGTACACGCACGGCTGTCAGAACCGGTGCGGGAATTCGCAGAAGCTCAAGTGCCACCGAAGAATACTGTCTCTGGCTCCTGCTGAACAACCCGGATTGGAAGGAACATGTGGATGGACTCGAAGCAGACCTCTTTGAAACGACGGAGAACCGAAGGATCTACGAAGCATGGTGTTCCAGCGCAGACCGAGAAGAGGTGCGCGCGTCGCTTGACGCCCCCCTCGTCGAGCATCTAGACTTCCTTCTGTCGAAATCATTTCCGCCAGGTGTTCCCAGTGATCATGAGACCCAGCAACGTGCGCTCAATGAGTGCATCCTCCGACTTCAGGAACGCCACACCAGGCGCCAGCAATTTCTGATCGAGACCACGCTTCAGCGCGAAAGACAGGAACTGGGGATCGACGCCGAGCTTGCGATACTTGAACGAACGGGCATCGCCTCCAATGCGCGATTGCACGAGATATTTCTCCTGAAGAACCGCAGGAGACGAGAGAAACGAGGCTAATACATGGAAATGATTCGGGACACCGGTACTACAGAGGTTCAGGAAGAATCGACCAGCGCGACAGTCGACGGTTACGGAGATGATGAGTCCGAAGAACCCGATACTTCCACCGAGAGTGACAGCACGGAAGACACCGGGTTGGCGCTGGTCGCGGATGACGTCAAGGCATCGATAGGTCTTGAGGATCACGAGGTCATTGACGATTCAGTCCGCATGTACCTGCGCGAGATCGGCCAGGTACCGCTGTTGAACGCTGCAGAGGAACGCGTGCTATCCACGATGATAGAACGCGGACGTCATCTCGAGAAGCTGGAAGATACCTACTTCAAGAAGTACCGTGAGACACTCAGCGCCGTGGACCTGACGGCAGACCTCATCGCCCGGGTGATCAAGTCGTACCCCATACTCGAGATCATCAGACAGCAACTGGAAATTGAGGATGGGCTCAGCATCGGCCAGCTCCTGAATACGGCCGAGCTGAGAGCCGCGATCGACAACGACATCAAGCCCGGCCTGGTCTCTGCCGTTGCCGAGAACACGTATCGCACAACACCCGCAGCGGACGAGGCTATCGTGAGTCTCTCGGTAAGTAGCAGCGTTCTACCCCCTCGTGCAGCAGAGCTGCTGCAGACCGAGTCACTGGAACGTCTTCGCGAACTCATCGCGAACGAGTCACTGACAGTGTTGTTCGAGTCACGTGAAGAAGAGTTTCAACGCCACTATGACGAGGTGAAGCAGTCAGCACTTCACGCCGAGAGGCATCTCACCCAGGCGAACCTGCGCCTCGTGGTAAGCATAGCGAAGAAGTACATTGGCCACGGCATGTCCCTTCTGGACCTCATACAGGAAGGCAATATCGGTTTGATGCGAGCCGTCGAGAAGTTTCGCCACCGAAAAGGCTTCAAATTCAGCACGTATGCGACATGGTGGATCCGACAGGGGATCACAAGGGCCATAGCCGATCAGGCACGTACCATACGCATTCCCGTGCACATGGTCGAGACCATGAATCGACTGCTACGCACTACCAGACAGTTAAGCCAGGAGCTTAAACGCGAGCCAAGCTATGAAGAAATCGGTCTGCGTCTCAACATGAACTCGGATCGGGTCGAGGAAGTCATGGACCTCTTCCACCACGAGCCAATCTCCCTGGAGACTCCTATTGGAGAAGATGGTGATACGCGGCTTGGTGATTTCGTCGAAGACCACACGAGCCCCGCGCCTGCCGAGATTGCCACACAGGAGCTTCTCAAAGAACAGCTGGATCGCGTACTTGACGAACTGACCCCGAGGGAGAAGCGGGTACTCCAGCTCCGTTTCGGTCTCAAGGATGGACATGCGCGCACCCTCGAGGAGGTGGGGCAGGAATTCAACGTAACCCGGGAACGCATCCGGCAGATAGAGGCCAAGGCACTGCGAAAGCTGCGGCACCCGAGCAGAAGCCGAAGACTGAAGGATTACCTTGACTAGCAGCGAAGGAATGCACGATCACGCAGCGAGTCTGGAACGCATGGGCCGGCTCTGGGCGCCATGGAGAATTGAGTACATACGGCATTCGAAGAGCATGGAATGTGTCCTGTGTACCGCTCCGGCCGACGGCGACGATGCAACCAATCTCGTGCTTCACCGTGGACAGTGGAACTTCATCATGATGAACGCGTTCCCGTACAGTCCGGGACATCTCATGGTTGCACCGTTCCTGCATACCGCAGATCTCGTGTCGCTCACAGAAGAACAGACCGTCGAACATCATCATCTGCTCAAGCTTGGAGTTGCTCTCCTAACCAGAATTGCACATCCGGACGGCTTCAACATCGGACTCAATCTGGGACGTGCCGCGGGAGCGGGATTCGACCAGCATCTGCACACCCACATCGTGCCCCGGTGGCTCGGTGACACGAACTTCATGCCAGTGCTCGCACATACGAGAGTAATGGCTGAGAGCCTGACATCAATGTACCGGCGATTGAGTGAAGCGCTGGAAGACGCCGAAGCAAGTCTTTCTGACGCGTAATAACGACCCGTTTGCCCTAGCTCCTGCCTTCAGGAAGCGATCCGGGACCTCCAAGATCGGCAATCAGCTTCTCCATGCGATCCTGCGGAACTACACAGATGAGCACATCGTCGACCTGCAGTCTGGTGCTATCCGTAACCATCTGTGGACCGCTCCCGGTACGTGCCAGGCAGGCAGACTCGGAGAGAAAGGACAAACCTGTCTCACCAATTCGCTTGTCTATAAGCCATGATCCATCCGTCACCCGCACCTTCACCACCTCCATTCCTTCCTCCTCAAGGCTGAGGAGTTTCACCAGCGGGAAGACAGGAATCTGCGCCTTCACATTCTCTAGAACCAGATCAGCCACGTCGACCGTATAATCAATGCCGAGCTTGCGGAATATGTTGCGGTTCCGCGGATTATTCAGTTTGGACACCACTTGAGGCACGTGGTACTTCAACTTCGCCAGTTGGCATGCGGCCAGATTACGCTCATCAGATTCTGTCGCGGCAATGAACACATCTGCGCGGGAGACACCGGCCTCATCGAGACACTTGATGCGACAACCTTCACCGACGAGAGTGACACCCTCAAGTTCTTCATCCAGGCGTTCGCGCAGGCCACTCTCCGGTTCAATTACAAGGATTTCGTGACCTGCGTCGATGAACTCCTTCGACAGGTAGTAGCTGACCTCGCCACCACCAACGATTACTACGTACACGAAGTCATTCCTCCAGACGACCCTTCACAAGCCTCGCAAAGACCATGATGGGACTGATGGCCTCAAGACCCAGGGTCTTGTAGAACTCTTCGCGCGGAGGATCGTAGATTCTGCACACAACCTTGCGCACACCAAAGATGTGTTTGGCGATTTGAGCGGCCATCGCATTGCGCTCATCATCCCGCGTCAGGGCAATAAATGCATCTGCGTGCTGCAACCCGGCCTTTCTCAGGACTGCCTCATCCGTAGCATCGCCCAATACAGTCTCACCCGAAAAGGACGGGGGAAGCCTGTCGAACTGCGAGGTCTCACTGTCTATCACCGTCACCGCATGCCCTTCCTGGTCGAGCAGCGTTGCGAGTTCGGAAGCCACCCTGCCACCACCCATGATGCACACGTTCATGCTTTCTCTCCAGGGATCGATGCGGCACGATAGAGTACCACGTGACACGGCGCCTCTTTCAGCACATGAGAGGTCGTGTAGCCGATATCGAACGTGCCCAGCCTGCGCCGATATCCGACCCCCATAACGATGACATCGGCACCTCCCTCCACTGCCTCGCCCACAATTGCAGGACCAGCCTCACGCGCCTGAAGCAACCCCGTATCGATCTCATAGCCGTACTCACGTGCGAAAGTCTCAGCGCGCGAAAGCACCTCCTCAGCCTTCGTGGACTGGTCATCGAGAGAGGCATCAATCGGCAGGCTTCTCTCCACTTCAATGACATAGACGGCGTAGATCGATGCACCGTTGTCTTCGGCAAGACTGCAGGCCATCTTGATTACCTCAGCGTCAACGTGATTTCCTCTGATTGGTACAAGTATCTTACTGATGTCCATACGGCCAAGCATGGTAATGGCTATCGCGGGATTAGTCAACACAAACGAGGTTCCCGGTGTCTAGCGCCATCGCCAGAAGGAAGCACTCAGGAGAGCAAGCACCGTTACGAACTCAAGACGGCCTACGAGCATAAGAAAGGAGAGCACCAGCTTGCCCGAATCCGGTATGAATGAATAGTCGAGTGACGGCCCAACACCCGCAAGTCCAGGCCCCACGTTACCGATCGTGGCGACCACGGAAGCAAACGCGGTCATTGCGTCAAGTCCCAGTGCACTCATGAAGAGAAATCCCCCAACAACGGACATAATGAACAAACCGCCCATACCGGCGATGGCTGCCACCACTGACTCAGACATGGTCTCACCGCCAACCTTGAGCGGCATCACGGAGCGGGGGCTGAACGCGCTCACCACCTGGCGAAATGAGTAACGAACCACGATCAACAGTCTGATGGCTTTGAATCCGCCACCCGTCGAGCCGGCACAGGCACCCACCAGCATCAGACACAACAGGATGGCTCTGGCAAGATTCGGCCACAGATCGTAGTCAGTTGTCGTGAAACCTGTGGTCGTCTGTATTGATGCCACTTGGAAGGTTGCATGCTGAAGAGCCTCCGCCAGTGGCATCCCAAGGCGGCTCATAAGATCCGTAGTGACAAGGACAGCTGCAAGCACGAAGATGCCGATATATAGTCGGAACTCCGGATTCCCCAGCAACGCGCTCACGCTTCGGCGCCTCAGCACGAAGAAATAGAGGGCGAAATTGACCCCGGCCGCCAACATGAATACGGTCACAACGGTCGTGACAAATGGCCTGTCTGCATACGCACCAATACTGTCACCGACATGAAGAAACCCTCCAGTAGGCATTGTCCCAAACGTGATGTTGAGGGCATCATAGACCGGCAGCCTCCCTACCAGGCTGAGCAGGGCAAACAACACCAGAGACAACCCGACGTACAGTATCCACAGTGTACGGGCCGTATCCACTACTCTGGCCCTCAGGCGCTCAGCCTGAGGACCCGGCACTTCCGCCTCGAACAGTCTCGCCGCACCGATCCCAAGCATCGGGAACAGTGCCACAAAGAATGTGATGATTCCCATGCCACCGATCCACTGGGTGAAGTTCCGCCACAGAAGGATGCTCGGGGGTTGCCCTCCTATCGACGTCAGGACTGTCGCACCCGTTGTGGTGAACCCGGACATGGTTTCGAAGAATGCGTCAACGAACGTTGGCAGCGTCCCCGAGAGAACGTATGGCAGACAACCGACCAGCGATCCAGACACCCACGTAAACGTAACCAGTGCCAGTCCTTCCCGGCGTGACAGGCTGCGCTTCTCGACAGGGACGAGGAGGAACAGTGCCAATCCTCCGAGCAAAGCAATTGCCATCGGCACGATGAAGGCTACATGTGCACCATCGCGTGCAATCGCCGCCGACCAGATAAGAGGCAATCCCAGCATTCCGCCCAGTATCCCCAGCGGAACACCAAGGTATTTCAGGACGATCCGGATGTTCACAGTGACTTGAAGAGACGCTCAACGTTGGGTATCTCATCGATGAGGGCTGCGACGATAACAGTGTCACCCGGCTCGATAGTAGTCGTGCGAGCCGGGAGCATGACCGCATCTCCCCGCACAATGGCCCCAATCACGGCATGTCTCGGCCACTCCAGTTCTCCGATGGCCTGCTTGCTGATGCGCGCGTTTGCACCGACGACGAACTCGATCACCTGCGCGTCTTCCTTACCGAGCAGCGCAACGGCTACGGCTCCCCCGTGAAGGATATAGTGCGCGATTCGGCTGCCACACAGCAAGAGAGGGGACATGGCGACATCGACTCCCACCGCTTCCGCTAAGGGGATGTACTCCGGCTCATCGACCACGACGATGTTCCGGGACACCCCAACATCCTTGGCTACGAGTCCGGCAAGTATGTTGAGCGACTCATCACCGGTGGTGGCCACAAACGCATCCGCATTCGCAACTCCCTCGTCAGCCAGGAGCTCACGATCGGGCCGCCCGCCGTGAATTACCACCGTACGCTTAAGCCGCGAACTGATCTCCTGGGATCGTGCGACGTTCTTCTCGATGAGTTTAACCTGAACGCCGCGCTTCTCAAGCGATTCGGCAACATGAAAACCGATGGTGCCTCCGCCGAACACGACAACCGTTCGAGGTGAGCGCCGTGGAACTTCGAATATGGCCCCCAGTTGATCCATGTCCTTCCGGGACGCAACAAGATAGAGACGATCTCCCTTCGTCACCATTGCATCGGGAGCAGGAACTCCGATCACATCTCCATGCCCTTGCATGACCACCGTACACGGCCTGGGGAACGGAATCTCAGAAAGCCGCTTGCCAACTACAGCTGCGCTGTCTGCCTTGAACTCTCGAAGCTGTACCCTGCCATCGGCGAACTCTTCCATTGGCGTCACGTAAAGCCCGGAGAGGATGGAAACGATTTCACGAGCGGCCTCGATCTCGGGATTGACGAACAGATCCACACCCAGGCTACGCGGGCGCACCACCTTGCGTGTAGCGTAAGGCGACTTTCCTCCAACGAGGAGATAGCCGGAGTATTCGGGATTTCGCACACGGGCGATGGTCTTCTTCGCTCCGAGTTCCTTTGCCATGAAGCAGGTGATCATGTTGCTCTCATCAACACCTGTCACGGCCACCACCAGGTCGGCACGCTGTACCTCGGCCTGCCACAGTATCCTGGGAATAGCGGCGTTGCCTACTACCACTCCCACATCGAGTTCCCGTCGCACCTGTTCGGCGGCCTCTTCATCCTGCTCAATGACGACGATCTCCTGTTTCTCGCGGGAAAGCAACTGGGCCACATAGAAACCAGCTGCACCGGCACCAACGATTACGATGTACATGAGTATCCTTGAGTCTATGCCATCAGCAGCATACCTTAGAAGCGAGATAGCGGTGGACCTCCCATAAGGAGATCAGCGCGACGGTTGAAGATATGCCAGACAACCGCCCAGTGCGCGGCAACACGCGCCTCTCATTGGCCTAATCCTGTTCCAATTCAGGCCGTCGAGCGATTGTAGGTTCTTCCCTATTGCCTGTCAACAGTGCCTCAGCCCTCAAACGCGACAACCATGCGCGTGACTTCAGTTCCTTCTGAAGGATACTGTCAAGGAAGCGGCGAAGGTGTTCTTCGACCTCTGCTGCCAGTTGGGCACTCAGTCGCGCACGACACGACATGTCCATGTCATTCGCCAGATAGAATCGCAATACCTTCAGCGCATCCACACTCAAGGGCAGCGCATCTTCGCAGAACGGGGTGCACGCAGGGCACATTGCGCCTCCCTGTCGAGCACTCAATGAGTTCGCCACGGGCTGTAACACCGCGTTGCACGCTACACAGCGCCGAAGCGAGGGACAGAAACCGAGTTGCTCAAGCAATCGTAACTCGAAGAATCGCAGCAGCATATCGTTGCCGCCGCCTTGGTCGATTGTGTCCATCGCCTGCACCAGGAGGTCATACAGTCTGCGATTCGCTGCCCCCTCCACTGTCGACGAATCGACCAGTTCTGCGAGATAGAGCGCGCATGACATCGGCCAGAGGTCGGCTTTGAGTCTTGCATAGGATTCAACGGTTACCGCCTGCGTAATGAGGTCCAGTGAACGGCGCCGCACACACTGGAACCGACCCCGTGTGAGTCTCTGAACGCACGGACCAAGACTGCTGCCGGGGCGGCGTGCACCTCGGGCGATGAATGACAGCTTGCCTTCATCACGGGAGAACAGCACCACGACCCGGTCACGTTCTCCGACAACCGCGTCCCGGATGACGAGGCCCTCAACCTGATAGTCTCTGGGGCCAGCCATGTATCGTCACTAGAAACCCTGGCGGGAGTCGAAAGCCTGGCCAAGGGTTATGTCATCAGCATACTCTATGTCGGCTCCAAATGGCAGACCTCGTGCCAGCCTGCTGACACGAACACCAAGCGGGCTCACCTGTTGACGGACATACATCGCAGTAGCTTCCCCTTCGACAGTTGGATTGGTGGCGAGAATGACTTCCTGCACACCAATCTGCCTTACTCGCAAGGCGATCTCCCGAATTCGCAAATCGTCCGGCCCTATGCCACGGGACGGGCTCAAAGCACCGTGCAATACATGATACAGCCCGTTATACTTGCCTGTACGCTCCACAGAAGGTATGTCAGCGGGGCGTTCAACCACGCACAACAGTGCAGAGTCCCGCTGATAATCAGCACAGATCGAACACGGGTCGCTATCGGACACATTAAAGCATTTGGAGCACAGTGTAAGGCTGCCCTTCAGGGCGAGCAAAGAGTTCGCCAATTCCTCCACATCCTGGTCAGAGCTTTGCAGCAGGTGATAGACAAGTCGCTGCGCACTCTTCGGGCCGATTCCCGGCAATTTGCTCAGTGCAGCGACAACGCGTGTGATTGGCTCAGCAGTGACCGACATAGGGATCAACACCACCTTTCATTGTGGTCAGCTATCGACGATTTCTCGGCCTTGCGCCCAGTCTGATGGCGGCATCGACCAACCCCCCATCCCTCTTTGCAGGAGCAGAACCAGCCGCTCCGTTGACTTGCGGCGTATCCAACATGCAACGAACCTTGTAAGGGCGGCCGTAGAACTGGAAGAGCCGCTCTTCCACTATATGGCGATACTTCGGATCTTCCACCTTGCTCTTATGAAAGTCATGGGCAAATCGAAGAACCAGTACATCATCCTCAAGCGCAGCAGGCTCACAGGCACTCCGAAGAAACGCGTCAAGGTTTCCGGTCGAACCAAAGCCCCGAAGCGAATCGACATACTCCTTCCACCGCGAGCGCACCTGTCCAAGTTCTCCCTGTTCGACACCGGGCGGTTCGACGATTTCCAGCGCCTCTAAAGTAGCTTCAGCAGCACCATCACCTGGCTGTTCTTTAAGGGCGGGAGGTTCCGGCTTCTCCGTGGACCTCTGTTCAATCTCAACACCAGGACTCACTTCCTGAGGCACTACGGAGCCGGTTGGGGCCGTAGTATCAGGTTGCGATCGCACAGATGATGGTGCGGGGGACTCTCCGCTATCTGCCTCAACCCGCGCCTCTCTCGACCTTGCCGTACCCGCGGCGCTCGCCGTGCGAGGGCGTAACCGCTCACTTCCCACGGGCGCTCGCCTTCCGTCAGCCTTCGGACCTGCCGAACGCGCAACCTGATCTGTAGCAGGCAACAATTCTTCGCGCGGCAACACACTATCAACAAATGCCAATTCCAGGCTCAGTAACGGCTGCGAGGCATCACGAGTGCCCGATTCAGCGAAACGCCGCACCGCATGCGCAATGCTGGCACGACTTCCATGATCACCTATCCTCTTGAGATCCTCAATCCTGTCGGTTCCCCCCTCGACGATATCCTCGCAACCGGAAACGACGAGAAGCAGATCCCGCAAAGCCGCCACCACCTGTTGACCGAAATGGCGCATGTCAACGCCATCTTCGCTCGCCCGGTGCAACAGGCGAAGTCCTGCCTCCAAGTCCTTGTTGAAGATCTCGCGAATCAGCCCGATGATGTAGGATTCATCAGCAATTCCAAGGACCTCACGAACCTGGGCAGCAGACAGCTGCCGGCCATGACTTGCCATGAGTTGTTGCAGCAGGTTTTCCGCATCGCGCAGGCTGCCCCCTGCAGCACGCGCAATTGCTGCGAGGCTCTCATCGTCGGCCTGTATCCCCTCCCGCTCACACACATGCCGCAGTTTGATAGCTATGGCACTCAGCGCCAGGCGGCGAAAATGAAAACTCTGGCAACGTGAGACAATCGTCGAAAGAACCTTGTGGAATTCGGTGGTCGCCAGTATGAATATCACGTGAGGAGGCGGCTCCTCGAGGGTCTTCAGAAGTGCATTCGACGCCACGTCGGTCAGCATATGTACTTCATCAACGATGTACACTTTGCGCGGGACAGTACCGGAAGCGTAGTTCACTCGCTCTCTGAGCTGGCGGATGTCGTCCACGCCGCGATTACTGGCAGCATCAATCTCGATGACATCAAGACAGCGGCCGTCAGATATGGAGACACACGCAGCACAGGCATTACAGGGCTCTCCGCCAGCAGGGTTCTCGCAATTGACCGCCTTTGCGAGAATTCGCCCGGTACTCGTCTTGCCCGTTCCCCGGGGACCGCAGAACAGATACGCATGTCCTACGCGGTTACCCTTCACCGCGTTACGCAATGTGGTAGTTACCATCTCCTGGCCCACCACTTCGCCAAGCGTCTGCGGCCGCCATTTCCTGTAGAGAACTTCTGATGCCATGAGAATACCGCAGCTATTATACCAGCGCCCACCAGGATGCTGGCTCAGAGGCTACTGCGATGCTTGAGTAGTGCGCGTCTCAAGTTGGGTTATGGTGGCATCGAAATCGCGAGAGAGTTCGCTCATGAGGTGCTCGATGCGTGGCTTGAGTTCCTCCGGTGCAGCATCAAGCAGGACAGTCAGTAGATTGAGAGAGCCTTCACGATTAGCTTGGAGGGCCGCAACCGGTGAAACAGCCTCTTCAGTGGTTGGCGGTCCTATAGTAATCGCGCTTCCATTCGCGACATCAAAGAGAGCACTGGTCGACATCTGGACTACGAGCCTGGTAACCTCGCCGCCGAGAAGGACCGCCATTTCAGTGTCTCCCCTGCCTGCCATGCTCCTCATTTCAGACAGCCTGCGCTCAACGAATTCGACCTGCAACTGCGTGCGTTCGTATTCCGAGGTCGTTAAGACAAGTCGAACCTGCTCGGTCGTGGTCTTGACAGGATAGAAGAATCCACTCGGAAGTGCATTAACCGATGCAGCCAGAACGCCCAGGCCAGCAAGGCATACCACCATTGCGGTTACCATCGCTGTTGCCCACCGCCGCTGCCACCACATGGAGAGGAAGCCCGGACTGGACTCTCTCCGCGCCAGGCGTGCGAAGAATAGATTTCGTATTCGATGTCTTGCGGCGACACGAAACTGTGGTGAGGGTTCGACCGATCTCAACTGGTGAGCTACCAGTTCGCTGGTCTGCAGAAGCGGCATCAGCAGATCGGACAGACCTGTCTCATCATCCTCAACGCAGGACGACAGGTCTTCGCCGGCTACAAACCGATCGACATACCGGTCGAACAGATCCTCGAACTTCTCGCTCATGCGTGAATCTCCATCATCTTCCTGAGCGCGACTATTCCGTTGTACTGCAACGCCTTGACAGTACCCGTGCTCTTACCAAGCGCACTGGCCACCTCGGTGGTCGTCAAGCCGGCTCCAAATCGCAACCAGATGACCTCACGTTGCGCCGGCGACAAGCGTCCAATGTTATGTCTCACCTTCTCTAACTGAAGATTTTGCTCCGCCATATCGGCAGGATCAGGATCGTCCAATGAGAGCACCGTCTCTTCTGAATCGACCCGCTCTATCTTCTTCTCTTTGCGTATGTGATCAATCATCTTGTTGTGCGCGATGCGAAACAGCCACGAGGCGAAGGGCACATCGCGCCATTGGAATGAGCTGATCACCTCCAGTACCTTGGCAAATACCTCCTGCGTAATATCTTCCGACTCTGCCTCATTGCCCAACCGCACGTAGAGGTAGCGGTAGACACGGTCGAAGTTCTGCTCATAGAGCTTCGAGAACGCATCCACATCTCCCCGGGCGGCCCGTGCTACGAGTTCCTGTTCTCCAGACATCACAACGATGTCTATTATAAGACAAACGTGACAGACTGTAGGGAGGTTTACGTCCGCGGTACAATCCTGAACTACTTTCTATGGACCAGTCGCACAGACTTTTTCTTTGATACGTGGAGTGTACGGGGCTATTCGGAGTGCGAACGACCTGAAACGGAGACGCTGCTGCAGCAGGCCTCTGGAGACCTTAGCACCGCAGCAGCGTCAGAAGATTCTCTGTATTAATGGAGCTAGTGTAGTGCTTCCTAAATATCGTTAGTTATGATATGATGCTGGTATGAGGACGAGCAGGCGACTAGAGGTAAGTGGCAGGGCGCGGGAACGGTTGCAGCAGATGGCACGGAACGGGAACACGCGGCAGAAGGTAGCGCTGAGAGCGCGCGTCGTGCTGCTCAGTGCCGATGGGGTCTCCACGGGGGAGATAATGCGCCAGTTGGGCACGACGACGCCGA
>PUON01000143.1 GCA_003552125.1 Dehalococcoidia bacterium
CGCCGCCGCAAAGAGGCACGTGGCGATGACCTGTGCCTGGGTCAGCCAGCCGATACGCTGCAGGTCGACGTAGTCGTGCCGCAGAAACGAGGTACTGAATCTGACTGCCGAGTGCCCCAGAAGGAACAGCATGAACGAGGCGTATGGTACCGACCGCAGGCGCGATCGCAGATACACCAGGACTGCTGCCAATAGGGCAAACAGGATGATCTCATAGGCCGGAACCGGGTGCACCGCAACCCCCTCCAGCTCCGGAGCGACCCTGTTGATGAGGCTGTCCGGATGGGCGAAGGTCACTCCCCACGGGAGGCTTGTGGGACTACCGAAGCAGCAGCCGTGCAGGAGGCAGCCGAGCCTCCCGATGGCGAATCCCGTCAGCAGGGGGACCGGCGCGAGGTCGAGGAATCTGACTGCCGGGAGCTGCACCCAGAGCCTGTTCAGTATCAGGGCAAATACCAGCCAGCCGAGCATCATCCCATACTGGGCGAAGCCGCCATCCCATACCCGGAATGCGAGTGCGGGATTGGCCGCGTAGAAGCTGTAACTGTCGATGACGTGCAGAAAACGTGCGCCGATTAGTCCTCCGGGCAGTGCGACCAGTCCAAGCTGGAGGGCGCGTGATGGCTGGAGGCCATATCTTGACGCCAGCTTCCATATCAGAAAGAGGCTGACCGCGAGACTGATGAAGAGCGTCACCTCGTACCACCGCAGGAGGAAGGGGTCGCGCAACAGGTACGGGTCGACGTTGATGACCATCAGTCGGCGGTCTCCCAGTAGTCAACGACCCACGGTGGAAGCTCATATTTCACGGTCCCCTCATACGTGACGCCTTCCCAGTCCCAGGGCCACACGCACTGTGGTTCGCCGTCCTGCCACTGCATGCCCAAAGAGGTCGCGTATCCCGGTCCCCAGGTGAGATCGTGCGGAATCTCGTCGTCCATCTGCATGTGTCCGCGAGGCGTGAACACGATCCTGCCGAAGGCGCCGTCGTAGTCGATCTCCTCCAGCTCGGTGATGATGGACTCCGCGTCCAGCGTCCCGGCACTCTCCATTGCCTGCTTCAAAAGGTAGACGCCGTCATAGGTCACCGCGGTGAAGAATGGATATTCGTCATAACGCTCCACGAAGGTGTCGAAGAAGGGAATCGTCCGTTCGGTCATCTCCACGCGTGCAATCGAGTGCCAGTACGTGATGTAGTCGGCATTGTCGCCCGTTGCCTCGGGGAAGTCCGGCTGCATGGCGGCCAAGTGGATTCCCGTCGATGCCGCCGGGACCTGCAGGTCGGCCCACTGATGGGCGTAGTGCACGCCGAGCGGCCCCAGCGAGTTGAACAGGATGATATGTGCTTCCCCGTCAACGATGGCTGAGAAGATGTCGGTGAGGTCGGTGGCGTCGGGTGCCGGGCGCCAGATGTCGACTATTTCCATGCCCGCCTGTGGGATGAATGCCTGGTAGAAGCTCAGCAGTCCGAAATCGGTTACCCATGGAGCGTCCTCGGCAATGATAGCCACTCTCGGCACTTCGACATTCAGTTCATCTCTCACCTCGTCGGCGACCATCTTCAGCGTCTCGATGGTGGTCATGCCGACGTTGAACGAGTTCACCGGACCGGCCCGGAACCAGTACTTGTACCGATCGTAATCCCTTCCGACTCTGCGGCACATCTCGGAGACCACCACACCGCAGCCGAGCCAGACCGTCTCATGGTCCGCGATGACGTCCTGCATTTCGAGCGCGGCCATGATCTCGTAGCCTCCGACGACGAAGTCGACCTGCTCCTCGGTGATCGCGCGTTCCATCGCAGCCCGGGCGTCTGCCACGCTCTCAAGCTCGTTCGAATCGACCTTCACCAGTTCTATCTGCCTGCTCGTCGGACCCACCTGCACACCGCCAGCCTCGTTGATCTCCTCGGCGGCGAGCGTCGCGCCATACCAGTGATGCCGGCCGTGGATCGACTCCATTGGGCCGATCACTCCTATTCTCACCGGCGGTTCGTCCGGCGGGGTCGGAGCGGTGCAGCCGACAGCGAGTGCGATAACGATCAGACATGCCAAGGATCGGGAGTAAAGTGCACGCATGGTCATGATGCACCTCCGGAATCGACGCTGCAGAGACCTCTCGGGGGAACAGCAGGTGTGGTGGATGGAACGGCCCCCACGCGTCGGGGCTATTCTCTCCATCGCATTCTATCACGTGCTCGTCGCGGTGCCATATCCGCGTTATCTATTCCTGGAGTGTCTATGTTTTACGTGTTCTCCCGCAGGGGCGTGATAGCTCTCGTTTCCGTCCGGTGTGAGGCGTGGCACTCCGCCGCATGAATTGTACTGACGGGCTGCAAACCCGCCAGCAGGTGGTGCGACGGTATTCAGTTGTAGGGGAACGCTGCCGCGTGCCCGTGCCGGGTGGAATTGTGCGTTTCCGCCCGCTGCAGGCGTGTCCCTGTTCCCACACCGCCCCGCCTCGCCCACCTGCCGGGCGATTGTAGGGGAACGCTGCCTCGTGCCCGCAGGTCGTGCGGGGGTTTCCGGCGTAGGGACGGCACATGTGCCGTCCGTCGTCTCGTGCATAACCACACTGGCTGCCAGACATCAGACCTGTATTGACGCTCAATTTGCGTAGGGGTCGTTTCCGAACGACCCGGTGGCATGGCTGGTGGCGTCCGATCGTACGGGCACGATGCCTCGTGCCCGCAGGTCGTGCGGTGGGGTCCGGTGTAGGGACGGCACATGTGCCGTCCGTCGTCTCGCGCACAACCACACTGGCTGCCAGATACCAGACCTGTATGGACGCTCAATTTGCGTATGGGTCGTTCGCGAACGACCCGGTGATGTGTCTGGTGACGTTCGCACGCAGGGGCACGAATCCGCGTGCCCCTGCGAAACCTACTCGGGTGTCAGAACCGAATTCATCCCGTGCGCGCATTGATGCGCTGCACGATTCCCCGGGCGACCGTCTCCAGAGGAACGGGATAATCCTCGAAATAGCTGGCGCGCTGCAGCAGCACGAAACAGTCACCCTGTCTAAATGCCAACTGGTCGATGTACATGTCAACCAGGCCAAGATCTCCGAAATCCGCCACGGCGTATGCCGATGCAAGGATCGCTGTGTCGCCGATGTTGGGCCGCGACGTCGTACCCTGAAACTCGGTCAGACCCCCTTCCATTTCGAGGAAATCCGACTCCAGCCCCTGCTGCATCTCTTGCAGGAAGGCGGCCTCATCGCGCAGCGCCTCGTCTGTTCCGGCCTGCGCGATGGATCCTTCCACGATGGACATTGTGCCCCACAAAAGGCTGAACGGGCTGTCCATCAGGTAGAGGCGCACCTCGCTGAAATCCGGGCCCAATCCCAGATCGGCGTTCGACATGCCCTCGCCGACTGCATCCACCTCTCTGAATGCGGCAGGCAGGTCTGCCCCCATGTCCAGGATGTCCCACGCATCATCCAGGGTGATCGATCCTGTGGGTGCAGCTGCGGTGTCGCTGACCGTGAACGGGAGGGACACGGCCTCCTGACCGTCTAGGTACAGCACCAGAGCGTACTCTCCTTCGGGCCAGCCGGCATCAGGTATCGTCAAGGAGAACTCCACATACCCGGTGCCTTCCATGGTTAGGGCGTAGCGGTCTATGACGTGGTCAGTCAGCCCCTCAACCTCGCCATGAAGATAGATCCACTCTGACATCACCTCAGTATTGGCGGGAGCGTTCGACACTTTCGCGGAGCAGAATATCTCTGGCGTATCCGTGCGGAAGTGTGTGGTGGGATCGACCGGCTTTGAGTTGGCGTCTACCCCAAGGGCCATGGTTGCCTCGGAGATCGCTGGTCCCTCTGCATCGTCCGTCGTGGGCGTGGTAGTCCATGCAGGATCTTCGTCTCTGACGGTGAACGGCACGGATACCTCTTCCTTGCCGTCAACGTAGAGTACCAGTGCGTACTCTCCCAGTGGCCATCCGGCATCGGGCATCGTCATGGAGAATTGCAGGTAGCGAGTGCCATCCGTGGTCACCGCGAAGGTATCAATGACGTGGTCGGTCAGCTCTTCAACTTCGCCGCGGACGTACACCCACTCTGAGAGCACCTCGGTATTCGGTGGCGCGTTGGAGAGCTTGACGGAGCAGAATATCTCCGGCGTATCCGGAGCGAACTGGGAAGTGGGGTCGACGGGTCGTGAGTCAGCATCCACATCGAGGCACATCGTGGCCTCCGAGAGGGACGCGGTGGTGAAGCTCACTTCTCCGCTGCAGCCGGCCAGCGGAACACTAAGGGTCAATAGCAGGACCGAGAGCAATCCCAAGGCTACCCGACGGTTCTTCATTGCTGCCATACCTCCGTGTTCGAGAAATCAATGCACCGGTTCTGCTATGTGAACCGTGACCCACGAATGATATCTTGTTCACCTGATCGTGAAAACCCGGGACCTCGGTTTGTTTCGGCAGTGTCCGCCCCCTTCATCGTTCATGACAGGACTACGTAACTGCAGTCCATCAAGTCGTTGGACATAATCCCCGTTGAACGTAGTGGCGGGTTTCCAACCCGTCAGCGGGTGGTGCGACGGATGTTGTCCTCGCAGGGGTCGTTCGCGAACGACCCGGTGGGCATGGCTGGTGGCGTCCGAATGTAGGGGAACGCTGCCGCGTGCCCGCAGGTAGTGCGGGGATTTCCGGCGTAGGGACGGCACATGTGCCGTCCGTCGTCTCGTGCACAACCACACTGGCTGCCAGACATCAGACCTGTATTGACGAGCCGGGTGGAATTGGGCGCTTCCGCCCGCTGCAGGCGTGTCCCACTGCGCTCAGCGCACCTCTTGCCCCGCAGGGTGTCGCTGTTCCCACACCGCCCCACCATCCACTGGTGACACGCCCACGTTTGTGCAGACCGATCCGCACCGTTTGGTGGGAGGGTATCCGTAGGGCGTGACACCCATGTCGCCAGTCACCCCTCTGTCGCCTCGGACTCTCGAATTGGTGCAGGCACGCTCCCGGCCAGCGACCCACTCCGTTCTCACCAGAATAGGAGAGGTGCTGTTCATCTATCCTTGCCGTTCATGGAGGTCGATTTGTGTATTGCCATAACAGGTAGTACACTGAAGGCTGGTAGTTGAAGTTCTGTTCTTTTGGTCCTCGCTTTCGCCCTCTTTGCACCCGAGCTCTGAATGACCTTAACTCCACCGAACCAAGTCGTACGTATAGAGGAGGTCATTCAGTGAGTTATCAGGACAAGTCGATCACGTGCCGCGATTGCGGTCACGACTTCTCCTTCTCGGCGTCAGAGCAGCAGTTCTTCGCTGAGAAGGGATTCACCAATGAGCCCGCAAGGTGTCCGGCATGCCGTCGCAGCAAACGCGAACGCATGTCGTCCACGTCGGGCAACCAGCGAACCTGGTAGTGTGCTGCCGCCGTCGAGCGGCGCCGCTCAGTCCATACTGCGAACGCGCAGAATTAGAATTAGGAAGTTCATAAATTGAAGATTTACGTAGGCAACATAGCATTTGAGACCACCGAGGACGATCTGACTCGTGAGTTCTCCGTATACGGAGAGGTCGCGTCCGCGAACGTTGTGAACGATCGTGACACCGGAAGGTCGAGGGGCTTCGGCTTCGTCGACATGCCTTCCACTACGGAGGCCAACGCCGCAATTGCGGGCCTGAATGGCAAGGACATGATGGGCAGGACACTGACGGTCAACGAGTCGCGACCTCGCGAGAGCAGCGGTGGTGGCTTTGGTGGTAATCGTGGTGGCGGCGGTCGCCGGTACTAGAAACAGCATCAGTGTGGTGCCGATGCCTTAGGGAAGACG
>PUON01000174.1 GCA_003552125.1 Dehalococcoidia bacterium
ATGAGGTTGGCATCGATTTCTTCAGCAACACTGACTATCTCCTCAGCGGCGTTGCCGAGGGCTACCCGGGCGGTAACCATTGCTCCCCCGCTGCGCAAAGACTCGCCAGTCCTGTTGAGGTAGTCCAGAGCCTTCTGCCTGTACTCCTGCATCTCCGCATCGTCGGCGGTGACATCAGGACCTGCTCCGCCACCGGCTGCCCTCGTTACCATAGAGGCTGACAGAACCTGGAGCAATATGACTTCCTGATCTACCTCGGGCGACAACTTTGACAGGAGATCCAAGACGTAAGGTATGGCTGATTCCCCGACCTTGGACCCATCGAGTGCGACAACTATCTTTTCGCGCATGCTCCACCTCTAGTCTTCAGGATCGCTCCCGACATTACGTGTGCAATACTAGTCCTGTATGGAACATCTGTCAAAAGACTTGCGCCTCTTCGCATTCCTGCGGGACATTTCGATCCGTGGTTTTCAGGTGGGCCCGGGAATCCGGACGGGGGTCTTGAGTGGATTTCGGCTCTACAACAGGCAGTGCAAGGAACAGGATATGAAAAGGAACCGGGTCACGTCCCGTCAAGTGGTGTATGAGGGCATCATCACCATCGATTGTCCGTCAGTGTATGCCTGCTGGTAGTGCCACCTCCTGCAGTAGAGTGTCCGTGGTTGTTGCCTGGGATACTTGCGGCAGGTAGCGCCGGTTCACCGCCTTCGTATCGCGGCCTGGCAGAGGAGGTACTTCACATTGGTACTGATCTCGAGGGGAAGATAGAAGAGAAGTCAACACGGCGACATGCTGCTGGCCCAAACACTCGTTCGGGATTACAATGATCTCGAAAGAAAGATGGGGTGAGTCAGCAGGATTAGTATGATGTGCGTTCTCGACAGCTGCATCGACATCAACGCGCCGCCTCAGTGTGTGTGGGACGTGCTCATCGACTTCGCCTCGTGGGGGGAGTGGAACCCGTTCATCCCGGTAATAGCCGGAAAGCTGGAGGCGGGTGAACGCCTGCAGATTACCGTCTCTCCCCCTGGCATCAAGCCCATGGAATTCAAACCCAGAGTCTTCGTGGTGCGGCCCGGAAGAGAAATCATCTGGGGCGGCAGTTTTCTACTCTTTGTCTATCGCGGCGACCACGCAATGGCACTCGATCTACTACCCGGTGGCGGGACACGCTTCCGGCAATGCGAGCGATTCCGAGGACCAATGGTGCTCTTCATGGGCAGGATGTTCAGACCGACGGAGCAGGGTTATCACGAGATGAACCGTGCTCTCAAAGAACGCGTTGAGGGCAGAGCCAGGAACCGGCAAGGCATCACTTGTACTTGATCTCAGTGTGAATTGATCGTTCAGATGAGCCAATGGTGGAGCTCCTCCATGTTGAATGGTTCCATTGACTCTGTCCACCGTCGGTGCCACTGCCAGTTGGAGTCCTGACGTACTTCTGCGTGCTCCAGCGCAGTGAGGTCAGCAGTTGGGATTGACACCCGGGCAGCCTGTCTCCATCATACAGCCCAGAACTCGGAAGAGACATGCCTGCCTCCTGCGGGTTGATGGGGGATGTCGATTCACACAGCTTGCCCCCGAGGTGGATTGGACAATGACTGTTGAAGAGAGAAGAGATCCGGTTGAATTGTCAGAGAAGAGGGACGAGTTGCAGACGATTCTGCAACAGCACTTGCGTCGCCTTGCGGCGTCGAAGCATATTCATCATGCGGTAGCAGCCGTTGAGAGCATGGATGGCTCTTACAGGTGGTCGGGGGCTGAAGGTATCGTCGACGCGGATGGAACACCGATGACGACGGACACCCCCTTCTGGATTGCCAGTGTAACGAAGCTCTTCATCGCGGCGGCAATCCTTAAACTCCACGAACAGGGTCGGGTCTCTATTCGTCAACCGATGGCAGATTGCCTGCCCGGCAGTCTGATACACGGCTTGCACCGGCTGAAGGGCGTGGACTACACGGGGCGCATCACCCTGCGGCACCTCCTTGGTCACTCTTCCGGACTGCGGGATTACATCGAGATTCACCGCAAAGGTGAAAAGAGCCTGTTTGACGCTATTCTGGAAGATGGAGATATGTCGTGGTCTCTCAAGGATATCGTTGGGATTGTGAGGGATGTCAATTCTCCCTTCTTTCCTCCCCAGCCGCTGGACGCGAAGAAGAGGAAAGTCCGCTACTCCGATACCAATTACCAGCTCCTGATAGCCATCATAGAGGAAGCCACCGGACAACCATTCCACGAAGTGTTTGGGGAGATGTTTTATAAGCCTCTAGGCTTGAGAAATACCTTCCACCCGGGAAGAGCACCGGTTGGTGTTGCTGTCCCCGCTGCCGCTGTCTGGTACAAAGAGAGAGCTCTGCATATCCCTCAAGCCATGGCCTCTTTCGGAGATCCTTTCAGTACAACCGGCGATCTGCTGACATTCATGCGGGCCCTGCTTCGCGGTGAGGTCTTCGATGATCCTGCTACCGTGAATCTCATGTGTGCCGAATGGAATCGCTTCGGCTTCTCGATAAGCCCCGTGGGGCCAGGTTGGCCCATCGAGTACGGCCTGGGCATGTTGCGCATGCGTGCTCCCCGCATCCTGACCCCATTTCGCCCCTTCCCTGAGTTCATCGGGCACACTGGAGCGACAGGCTCATGGCTCCTGTATTGCCCCCGTTTGGATGTTCTCCTGGCCGGAGATGTCAGCCAGATTACCGCAGGCCCGGTGCCGTATCAGTTCGTGCCAGGGATCCTGAGAACGATGATGACCTCTTGATCGTCAGCGCGCCTGATCCTGAGCTCATGCCTCGGTGTGATTGATACCCCGAACGGCACCCTCCTTACGAGTGCTGGCATTCGTCGCAAGTCACCCACTCCGGGCACCCCTGAACTTATGCGGGCGTTGATCTCAGTGTCCGCTCTATTCGGACGTGATGACGTCACCCTCCTGTTTCGTCACCGCCTGATGCTATGCGGTCGAACAATGCACGCGCGATACGTACGCCACAATCGAGAATGCCGGGCTGCGTGTCCTGTACTTACGTTTCGGGCCCTGCTTTTCATTCCGTGTACAGCTGAGCAGAACTCCAATCAACCTTCTGCCCGGATTCCAGGGACACCTCAGCTGCGCCGGACTGATCAACGCGCAGGCCATGCTACAGTATTGGGGCCGTCGTGGGACCTTGCCGATTTCCGTGCATGGATGTCAGAAGACATATTTCGGTGAGTTTGCGTGTGACTGAGTCAGGATCCGGTCGGATCTGGTTGGGGTGGACGCATCGCACCCGGAATACGGAATCGACGACACCGCACGTGTCAAGCAACGATCCGGCTATATCCCCCTCGCTTGGGGACAATGTGAGGATGAAACAACCTGGTTCAACTCTGATCGCTCACGGACCCCGAATGTGTTGATGCCAATCGGCGCATCACCTGCATCACCTGCATCACGACTGGATGCAGGGGTCCAAAGTACGAGAGTGCTAAGAAAAGCCAGGCGAGGCGCCCTGAAGACTGACGTACCGCTGCACACAGGCGCGACGTCTCGATCTCGACTTTGTGCGAGAACGACGGGGCTCCTCGCGTACATACAATTGCAGGGAGGCCTGAGCCAGGTCGGCATCCCGACTAGGGGGAGATGCCCCGGCTTTGCGGATAACCCCCGCTTCGCGCGCCCGTGGTTTACAATGCACCGTGTGAATAATGAGCGTACGGGTGATCTCCGGAGACTGGTCAGGTTAAGCGTGGCAGCATGGCAATGAAACGCCCGTTCTTCTACGGTTGGATAATCCTCGCGATCACCTTCCTGACGATCGTGGGAGGCCTGGTCTCCCGCAACACCTTTTCGGTCTTCTACCCTGCCATAGTCGAGGAATTCGGCTGGACTCGCGGCAACACCGCGCTCATCTTCTCCGTAAACATCTTCTTCTACGGATTGTTCGCACCTATCGCGGGCGCCATGGCCGACCGTTTTCGACCGCGTTACGTCCTCGCTGCGGGAGCCCTGCTGATCGGAATCGGAATGGCCGGCTGCAGTATGGCCACTGAGAAGTGGCAGTTCTACCTGCTCTACGGTGTCGTGGCCGCAGTAGGACTCAGCATGGCTGGATGGGCGCCGGTTGTAACACTCCTGGCGAACTGGTTCGTGCGACGACGGGCACTGGTGTTTGGCATCGTCGGCTCAGGCTTTGGAATCAGTCTGGTATCGGCTGCCGGCGCGCAGTACGTCATCGCCTCATTCGGATGGCAGACCGCGTACGTCGTTATTGGCCTTTCCATATTTCTGCTGATCGCCCCGCTATGTCTTCTGTTCTTGCGTCGCACCCCCGCCGATATGGGGCTCTTTCCGGACGGAATGACGGCGCAGGAGGCTGAAGTCGACAGAGAACGGGTGACCGAGTACCGGGCGGCAAGCACATGGCATAGTAGAGACTGGACGGTGGGCAGCGCGATGCGCACGCGTCAGTTCTGGCTGATACTCCTCATCTGGCTCTGTTCGATGGGAGTGGTTGAACAGCTCGCCGTATCGCACAAGGTATATTTCTATCTCGATGTGGGCTACACACCCATCGCCTCCGCAACCTTCTATAGTCTGTTCGGCATCGCCTTCGCCATTGGCAATCTGATAGGTGCGTTCTCAGACCGCACAGGCCGGGAACGCCTCTTCATACCGGCAAGCCTTCTATGCGCCTTCTTCGTTGCGCTCTTCTTCCTCGTGCGTGATACCTCAACACCATGGCTGCCGCCAATCATTGCGATAGGGTTCGGAACCAGCTTTGGCACAATCCCCTGCGTCCTTAACGCAACCCTGGCCGACCTGTTTCACGGCAAGCATTACGGCATGATCGCGGGCACGATGCTGGTCGGCTTCGCCGCCGGTGGCATGCTGAGCCCGTGGCTGGGCGGATATCTTCACGATATCACCGGCAGCTACGTGCCAACCTACTTCATCCTTGTTGGCGCGATGATCGCAACGGCGATTATGATGTGGTTCATCGCTCCTCGCAAGCTCAATCCTGTCGCCCGTCAGCGGTAGTTCTGCCGTCTGCGCCGATCCTCATCGCCAGATATGGGCTCCGAATTCGGGCCCCGGCCACCGATGTGTCTGGTCACACCCCGTCGGGCCTGAAGCACGAAACAGGTATCCTGCGTGAGGGAGGTCTACGCGACGGTTCCCTTCATGCGGTACTCTCCTCCCAGCTGGCGTACTCCAGTGGAGACTGCATGGCGGGGGGATTCCTGTAGGTGATAGCGGTGCCGAACACGCCGCCGCGGCAGTCTGCAGAGACTGCGGCGGCGGGGAGGTCATCCAGTTCGTCTCTGCTCGAACCCCACCTTGCCCCCGTTGCTGCGCCTCACGTGGCGCAGGGCCAGCTGGACGGCGGATGCGGAGAAGACGGTGGACCAGTAGTCGGGGGAGTCCGGGGGTACGGGCGACTCAATGGCGGCGGAGTGCACCACCTCCTGTATCTGCGCCGGGGTGAGTCCTGCGGTGCTCTCGACGAGGTGCTCAAGGATATCCGGCGGCAGGGGGAGCTGCCGGGCGAGGTAGGTGAGGTAGTTTCGGCGCTGAGCGGCGTCGGGAGGGTCGATGCTGATGACGCGGTCGAAGCGCGACGGACGGTCCGTGAGTGCCTCATCCAGTATCTCCAGCCAGTTGGTGGTGGCGACGGTGACCACGTTGCGGCAATCCTGCACGCCGTCGAGGGCGAAGAGCAGCCGGGAAAGTGCGTCGGCGGAGCTGTAGTGGGAGCGGATGCGACCCTGCCCCACGAGGTCGATGTCCTCGAGGAAGACG